>NZ_JAKMTB010000001.1:300000-375797 GCF_025772985.1 Campylobacter sp. CNRCH_2014_0184h
AAATTTGAAACTTCATATTGATCAATACCTATAATAATATCACCTTGCTCAAAGCCTATTTTTTCTGCTTTTGATTTTGGAGTAACTTCAGTGATTAAAATACCACTAATATTTTCAGGTATGCGGTATTGTTGTTTATTTTTAGAATCAAGCTCTACTAATTTTAAACCATCAATATAACCTTTTTCATATTGTAGCGATTTTTCATCTGTTTTTAGCATAAATTTAGCTGTTTTAACTTTATTATCTCTTTCATAAGTTACCTCTATAGCTTGTTTTGGATCAATACTTCCTATATAATTTTTTAAATCCATAGGGCTTTTAATCACAGTTTTATCTACTTTTATAATCAAATCACCTCTTTTTAATCCCGCATTATAAGCTGCTGAGTCTTTTTGAACTTCTGTTATTAAAGCTCCTTCTTGATTAGTATAAGCTTTTTTAATATCTTGAGTTAAAGCTCCTATAACTACACCTAAATATCCTCTTTCTATTTTTCCATGCTCGATAAGTTTTTGTGCAATAGATTTTGCCATATTAGAAGGGATTGCAAAGCCTATACCATTATTTCCTCCACTTCTTGAAAGTATGGCTGAATTTATCCCAACTAGAGCCCCTCTGCTATCTACTAAAGCTCCACCTGAATTTCCAGGATTAATTGAAGCATCCGTTTGAATGAAATTTTCATATTGATTTAAACCTATATTATTTTTATTTAAGGCCGAGATAATCCCACTTGTAACACTACTTCCAACACCAAAAGGATTACCCAAAGCAAACACTACATCACCTTCTAATAATTTATCCGAATCAGCAAAAACTACTGCGGGTAAGTTTTTTGCTTCTATTTTTATCACTGCTAAATCTGTTTTAGGATCAGCTCCGATTAATTTAGCTTTATATTCAGTGCTAGAATCAGGTAAATTTACAGTAATTTTTTCAGCATCTTCTATAACATGATTGTTTGTTATAATATAGCCATCACTTGAGATAATTACACCAGATCCAAGCGAACTTACTACTTCTTTTTTATTTTTTTTACTTTTTGGAGCTTGTGGAAAATCAAAACCAAAAAATTGTTTAAAATAAGGATCATTGAAAAAATCATCAATCCCAAAGGAATTACTTTGAACGGTTTTAGAAGTTGAAATATTCACAACTGAATTTTTAACTTTTTGTATAGAATCATGATAAGAAAGTATAGTATTTTGATTATCAGTTGGTAAAGATCTTTTTACATTATCATCTGCTTGTTTAAAATCAATACTAGCACTAAAAAGACTAGTTGCCAATGCCAAAGAAAGAACCATAGTTTTTTTCATGTATTATCCTTTGTAAAATCAATTTACACAAGTATAAAATTTTATTTTTACGCAATTGTAAATAAAACCTTTAGTTTTAAAACTTATAAAAGTTGATTGACTAAGACTAAAGTTTATGGTATAATCTTATAAAAAATAAGGAATAAAAAATGAGTAATAGTTTATATGAGACACTAGGTGTTTCGCAAAATGCTAGCGCAGATGAAATAAAAAAAGCTTATAGAAAATTAGCAAGACAATACCACCCAGATATCAATAAAGAAGCAGGTGCTGAGGAAAAATTTAAAGAAATTAACGCCGCTTATGAAATTTTAAGTGATGAGAAAAAAAGAGCTCAATATGATAGATATGGTGATTCTATGTTTGGTGGGCAAAGTTTTCATGATTTTTCAAGAAATGCAGGCGGAGCTGATATCAATGATATTTTGAATAATATTTTTGGCGGAGGCTTTGGGGGTTTTGGTAGAGGTTTTAGTTCTAGTAATAATTTTAGAAGTGGTTTTGGAGGTTTTGGGGGGTTTGAAGAGGATTTAGACTTACAAGCAAGTGTTAAAATTCCTTTTGAAAAAGGAATTTTAGGTGGTGAACATACTATAAATATCAACAACGAACAAGTTAAAATCAAAATTCCACATGGTATAAAAGATGGCGAAAAGCTACGCATACGAGGTAAAGGAAAAAGCTTTCAAGGACAAAAAGGAGATTTGATTTTAAAGGTAGAGCTTGAAAAAAGCGATGAATACGAAAGAGAAGATGATGATTTATACAAAAAGGTTGAAATTAGTTTAAAAACAGCACTCTTTGGAGATAAAATCAGCGTACATACTCCAAGAAAAGAAGTTAAAATCACCATACCACCAAATTCAAAAAACAATCAAAAAATCAGACTTAAAGGTTATGGGGTACAAAATAGAAAAACAGATCTTTATGGAGATATGTATTTAATTTTAAATGTAAAAATACCTGATATTAATAGTCTTGATCCTGAATTTGTAAAAATTTTAGAAGAAAAATTACCTTAAAAGGAGTATGCAATGGAGCATAGTTATGATGAACCGGTGTATCTTATAAGTGTTGTTGCAAAGGTTTTAAGCATACACCCACAAACTCTAAGACAATATGAAAAAGAAGGTTTGGTTGAACCAAGTAGAACCGATGGTAAAATGAGACTTTATTCTCAAAAAGATATAGATAGAATCAAAATGATTTTACGCTTAACAAGAGATCTTGGAGTTAATTTAGCTGGTGTTGATGTGATTTTAAAGCTAAAAACAAAAATTGATGAGTTTGAAAATACCATTGAAGAATTAAGATTAGAACTTGATAGAAGAGATAATCCTTCAAAATCAAGAGCAGTAGTAAAACACAGAAGCAATTTTGACTTAATTTTTTTAGAAAAAATAAAATAATAAAACATTACAAAAGGTTGGTGAGTGGATGCTTTTATAACTTTATTTTTAACTGCAGTAGCAGTTGCTGTCGTACTTAATGTTATACTTAAAAAATTTGGAATTCCAACCATTATAGGCTATATAGCCACAGGTTTGTTTGTGCGTGAATTTTATGGTTTTAGCACCAATGAAATCATTATCCATGTGGCTGAGTTTGGTATAGTTTTTTTAATGTTTACCATAGGGCTTGAATTTTCATTTAAACACCTTTTAGCAATGAAAAAAGAAGTATTTTTAAATGGAAGTTTACAAATGCTAACTTGTGGCTTGGTTTGTACTTTACTTGTAACTTATATTTTAGGTATAGCAAATCATATAGCAATGATAGCAGGTTTTGCCCTAGCTTTATCTTCTACAGCTATAGTTTTAAAAATACTTAATGATAGTGGCGATATCAATGAAGAATATGGCCGAAAAGCTTTGGGAATTTTGCTTTTTCAAGATATTGCTGTGATACCACTGCTGTTAATGATTGATATATTTAGCTCTCAAAACGCTGATATTTCAAAGCTTTTATTTACAACCTTAGTCAGTGCTGTGATTTTACTTGTTTTGCTTTATTTTATAGGCAAATACCTTTTTACTTATGTTTTAAAATTTATCATTAAGACCAATGCAAATGAAATTTTCATCGCTACCATACTTTTTACCGTAATAGGAGCAAGCTTTTTAGCACATTCTTTTGGTTTTTCATATTCACTTGGGGCATTCATAGCTGGAGCTTTGATAGCTGAAACTAAATATAAACATAAAATAGAAGCAGATTTGGTTCCTTTTAGGGATTTACTTTTAGGGTTTTTCTTTATCAGTGTTGGCTTGCAAATTGATTTTCATATAGTTTTTGAAAATTGGTTTTTGATTTTTGTTTTTGTAAGCTTGGTGTTATTGATAAAATTTGTAGTAATTTATGGTCTTTTAATCCTTTATACGAGAAAAAGAGTAGCTTTAAAAACTGCTTTGAGTATTTCTCAAATTGGAGAATTTGCTCTAGCGGTGTTTTCATTAATGCAAGTAAATTCGCTTATAGATGAAAAAACAGCACAAATTTTTATTATAGTTTCTATCATCACTATGGTTGCAACACCTTTTATTTTAAATAATCTTAGAAAAATAGCCAACGCAGCCGAAGGTGAGCAAAATGATATGGCTAAATTTTATCTATGTGATCAAAAAATGAAAGATCATTTTATCATTTTTGGTTATACAAGATTAGGTCAAGAAGTGGTGCAAAAGATCAAAAAAACAGGTATTCCATATCTAGTTTTAGAAAGTGATTTAAATTTAGTTGAACTTGGGCGTAGCAGAAATGAGAATGTTTTTTTTGCTAGTGTAGCGCAAGTAGAAACATTAAAAGTAGCTAATATAGAAGAATGCTCAGTTGCTATTATAACCATAAGCAATGAAGCTAAACTTGATATGCTCTATCAAGTGCTTTCTGGTTTTAACAAACCTATACAAACAGTTTTAAAAACAAGTGGTACGGGTGCTAAGATCATTTTCCCACACACTGATAAACATTTACACATTGTAGATGCTGAAGCTTCAATAGCTAGAAATTTAGTACAAGAAGCATTACAATGTAGAATTAATACAAGTGCAGCAGAATGAAAAATGATGAAAAAGCTTTGAGAGTTAAATATGTAAGAGCTTTAGAAAAATTTACCAACTCTGCTGTGAATGCTTTAAAAAGGGAAGATTTTGATTTAACACTTTTTAGAGAAAGAATGCAAAAAAATGCTAAAATCTTTGAAAAAGTTCAAGCGGTGTTTTTGGATTCTACTTATACTAAAGCTTTAGAGCTTTTTGTAAATGAGTGTTTAGATGAAAGTTTAGACCAAAAAACCTTAACTTCAAAAGCTAATGCTTTGTATAAGCTAAAAAATAATCAAAGTTATAAAAAAGACAAACATAAAATTAAATTTAAGGATGAATATTGATAAATGTAATTTTTGATATGGATGGCACGCTTATAGATAGCGCTAATGCTATAGTATGTGCGGTAAATGAAATAAGAGCGGATTTAAATTTAGAACCTTTAAAAAGAGAGTTTATTTTAGATACTATCAATACTCCTGGGCAAAATTATGCTAAGATTTTTTATGGGGTTGATACTTATTCACATACTAGTTTTAAAGAAGGTTATGAGAAATATTTTATTAAGCATTATGATCAAAGTGTGGTGCTTTTTGATGGTGTGCTTGAGGTTTTGGAATTTTGTAAAAAAAACGATTGTTATCTGGCTATAGCTACTAATGCACCTCAGGAAAGCTTGGTGCCTATTTTAAAAAAACAAAACATTCTTTCATATTTTGATAAAATACTAGGTGTTAGTTATGGTATAGAAGCTAAGCCTGATCCTATGATGCTAAGATTAATTGCAGATGAAGCAAAATATGAAAAAAGTATTTTTATAGGCGATAGTTTAAAAGACAGACTTTGTGCTAAAAATGCTAAGATGGATTATATACATATTTCTTGGCAAAAAGAAACTAAAGACTTAGATGAAGTTAACGATAAAACTACTTTAATAGAAAAAATTCAAACTCACATGAAAGGTTAAAAAATGGATATTTTTGATGAAATGTTTGCAAAAAGCCCTAAAGAAAAATTTATTGAAACAATAAAATATGCAAATTTAGGTGCATTGGAAAATGTTTTAGAAAAATTATTAGCCGATCATATCGCTATGATAGAGCTTTTAGAAAAAAATAATTTAAATGAAAGCGATGTAGCGCAATTTCAAATGGAAAATTCACTCTTAATAGATGAGAGAAAAAATGATTTTTACATAGGCTTAAGTGCTGAAATTTTAGGGCATGAGGGTTGATTTTGCGTTTACTTTTATCTTTATTTTTGATGTTTAACTTTTTAAATGCTGAAGTATTTTTTGATTATACTTATAAATTTACCCTGAGTAAAGATGAAAAAGCAAGTGTAAAAATAAAAGAAATTGACTATCCTGATGAGATTTATTATTTTGACTTCTCATGGACTTTATTTGATCAAACTAATATCATTGTTCATTCAAAGTATAAAAAATACCCTAGACAATTTGTGATGTCTTTAAGAAGAAATTTAAACTGGGTTGATCAAACCTTAGTGCCTGATTATAAAAATCCTCATATAGATAGAGCAAGATTGATACTTGAATTTAGTGATTTTAAAAAAGGTGAGGCTATTTTTACTGTGTATATAGAAGATAGAGATAAGAAATTAGAAGTAGAATTTTTAGACCCTAGAAAAGCCACTCTTAATCAAAACTAAAGTAAAATTTAATAAAATATAATTATAAGAAAACTAAGGAAAGCATAGTGCAAAAGATCGATCAGTATATGCATGAATTTTTATCTGAATTAAATTATGAGCCTATTTTAACCATGAGTTCAAAACTTCAAGGTGGTAAAAAATTACGCTCAAAACTACTTTTAAAAATAGCTGGGGAAAGTGATATTAGCTATAAAATCTGCGCTATTATAGAGTTAATTCATGCTGCAAGCTTATTGCACGATGATGTGATTGATGAAGCAAAATTAAGAAGAGGTGTAAAGTCTATCAATGCACAATTTGGAGCTAAAAATGCTATCATGCTTGGAGATATTTTATACTCAAAAGCCTTCTATGAACTTTCTTTGATTGATTTAAAATTAGCAAAAATTATCTCTAATGCTGTTGTAATGCTTTCTGTTGGTGAATTAATGGATGTAAATTTAAGCGAAACTTTCAATACTGATAAAAATGCTTATTTACAAATGATATATAACAAAACAGCCGTTTTAATCGAAGCTAGTGCAAGATGTGGGGCTATACTTGCTAATTTAAATGAAGATGATTTTGCAGAATATGGTAAAAACTTGGGCTTGGCTTTTCAAATCGTAGATGATATTTTAGATATCAAAGGCGATGAACAAACCTTAGGCAAACCCGCCATGAATGATTTTAAAGAAGGTAAAACTACTCTTGCTTATATGTATTTACATGAAAAATTAAATCCACAAGATCAAGAAATACTTAAGTCTTATTACAAGAAAGATTTAAGTGTGAATGAGCTTGCTTGGATTAAAAATAAAATGCAAGAGCATGAAATTTTTAATCAAGTTGGCCAAGAACTAAACACTTATGCAAATAATGCACTAAAAGCTATAAAAAAATACAATATAAAAGATTTAGAAGATATTATTAAAAGCATGATAGAAAGGGAATTTTAATGCATTATTACTGCATCAGTTTTACACATAAAAATACAGATATTGCTACTAGAGAAAAACTTTCCTTTTCTAATGAAGACAAAAAAAGAGAATTACTAAAGCTAATCCATACTAATAATAAAATTTTAGAAAGCTTAGTGCTTAGTACTTGCAATAGGGTTGAAATTTTTCTTTTTGTTGGGGATGTTGAAAGCATTAATGAGCATATTTTAAAAACACTTAGTTTGCTTTGTGGGGTTGATAGAGAAAATTTAAGCACCAAGGCTGATTTTTACGAAGATAGCGGAGCCATCCATCATTTATTTTCCGTGGCAAGTTCGCTTGATAGCTTGGTTATTGGTGAAACACAAATTGCTGGACAATTAAAAGATGCTTATAAATTTGCCCTGCAAGAGCAAAGATGTGGTGTGCATATAACTAGAGCAGTTCATTATGCTTTTAAATGTGCGGCAAATGTTAGAAATCAAACTGAAATTTCTAAAAATCCTATTTCAGTTGCTTCAGTGGCGGTGGCAAAAGCTAAAGAACTTGTAAATTTAGAAAATAAAACTGCTGTTGTAGTAGGTGCAGGGGAAATGAGCGAACTAGCCTGTAAGCATTTATTAAATGCCAAGGCTAAAGTATTGATATTAAATAGAGATATACAAAATGCCCAAAAGCTTTGCGAGGATTTAGGTGAAAATGCAAGCTATGAAAGTATTGCAAATTTAAAAGAAGTACTAAATCAATATGAGATATTTTTTAGCGCCACAAACGCTCCGCATGCTATCATAACCAATGATTTATTAGAAGAAAAAGATTATAAAAGATATTTTTTTGATATAGCAGTGCCTAGGGATATTGATGTAAAAGCAAATGAAAAAAATATAGTTTATGCTGTTGATGATTTAGAAGAAGTTGTAAGAAAAAATTTAACTCTAAGAGAACACCAAGCCCAAATTGCTTATTCCATAGTAGGTACTATGACAAATGAGTTTTTTCAACATCTAAGCAAACTAGCAACCTTGCCTTTAGTTAAGCATTTACGCTTACAAGCTGATGAAATCGCTAAAGAACAATTACAAAAGGCTATAGATAAAGGATATTTAAAGCACTCAAACCATGAAGAAGCAAGAAAGCTTATAAGACAAGTAATGAATGCATTTTTACATCATCCTAGCGTAAATTTAAAAAAACTAAGCGGAACTATGCAAAATGATTCAGTAATTAATGCTATGCGTTATGTGTTTGATTTAAAAAATGAAAATATGGAAGGTTTAAACCTTTATAAATGTGAATTTAATTTGGAGAATAATCATGAAATTTAGTAAATTTTATGCCATAAGCACAAAAGAAAATCCAAAAGATGCTACTTTACCAAGTCATATATTTTTAGTTAAAGGTGCCTTTGTAGAACAAATTGGAAGTGGTTTGTATAATTTTTTACCTTTAGGAAAAAGAGTTTTAGATAAGATTAAAAATATCATCAAAGAAGAAATGGATAAAGCAGGGGCTTTAGAAGTAAATTTAAGTTTTAATACCCCAGCTGAACTTTGGAAAGAAAGTGGGAGATTTAATGTTTTTGGTAAAGAGCTTTTACGCTTTAAAGATAGAAAAGAAAATGATTTTGTTTTAGGGCCAACCCATGAAGAAGCTATGGTAGCTTTAGTAAGAAATAAAATAAATTCTTACAAACAACTTCCTTTGCATTTGTATCAAATAGGACTTAAATTTAGAGATGAAGCTAGACCTAGATTTGGACTTTTAAGATGTAGGGAATTTTTAATGAAAGATGGCTATAGCTTTCATGCTAGCGAAGCTGATTTAGACAAAGAATTTAATCTTATGCATGAAACTTATAGTAAAATTCTTACAAGATTAGGACTTGAATTTAGAGCTGTTGAAGCTGATAGTGGGGCTATTGGTGGCAGTGGTTCAAAAGAATTTATGGTTTTGGCTAAAAATGGCGAGGATGATATATTATTATGTGAGCATTGTGATTATGCTGCAAATATTGAAGCAGCAAAAAGAGCTAAAAAAAGTTGTGAAGATGAAAGGCCAGAAGCTGACTTTGCTACACAATTTCACACTCCAAATGTAAAAACTATAGAAGAATTAGCGGAATTTTTTAAAATTAACCCTTACTATACTATTAAAGCTATTGCTAAAAAAGCTATTTATGAAAATGAAGAAAAAATTGTAGTATTTTTTATACGCGGTGATGATGAATTACAAGAAGTTAAAGCACTAAATGCAGCAAATGCACTAGAATTAGTTGATGCAAGTGAAGAAGAATTAGAAAAAGCAGGTTTGGTACCAGGATTTATCGGCTTTGTAGGATTAAATGGCGTTGATTTTTATATTGATCATGAGCTTGAAAATGAAACAAATATGATTATTGGAGCAAATAAAAAAGATTATCATTTAGTCGGAATCAATGTTGTAAATTTAAATAAAGAACGCTTTAAAGATCTTGCGGCAGTTAAAGAACATGATCTTTGTCCAAAATGTCAGCACAAGCTTAAGCAAAGCAAAGGTATTGAAGTAGGGCATATTTTTAAACTTGGAAATAAATACTCAAAAGCAATGAATGCAAGCTATTTAGATGAAAATGGTAAAGCTCAATTTTTCACTATGGGTTGTTATGGTATGGGTGTTAGTCGTTTAGTAGCTGTTGCCATAGAAGCAAGTCATGATGAAAAAGGTTGCATTTGGAATAAAACTCTAGCTCCTTTTGTTTTAGATATTATCGTTTCTAATATAAAAGACACAAAAGCTATGGAATTTGCTGAACAAATTTATACTCATTTTAGTGATAAAGAGATTTTATTTGATGATAGAAATGAGCGTTTTGGTGTAAAGATTAATGATTTTGAATTAATGGGCTTTCCTTATGCTTTAGTTATAGGTAAGGGCTTAGAAAATGATGAAGTAGAGTTGATCCATAGAAATACCTTAGAAAAACAAGTTTTGAAAACCCAAGAAGTAATTTCACACTTAAAGAAAATTCTATGATGGTAAAAACAAATTTAAGTGCATTTTTGATTTTAGAATTAATCGCCAGTATTTTATTTATAACCTTTTTTGGTTTTTTAAATTTTTTTATGATAGTTTTTGCAAGTATGTTTTTAGGTGCAATGTTTTTAGCAAAGACTTGGACAAATCTCATCACTATGCAAAATACCAATACAAATTTATTTGGTATGGTTAAATTATTTTCTTTAACCATAGTAGGAATTTTGCTTTTAATACCAGGAATTTTAAGTACATTTTTAGGAATTTTACTCTTATTTTTCATGATGATATTAAAATTATTTACAAAACAAAAAAGAAAATATCATCAAACGAACAACGAAGAAGAAATCATAGATGTAGAAATCATACAGGAGCATAAAAAATGCAATTAATCATCGCAACAAGAAAAAGCCAACTTGCATTATGGCAAAGTGAGTATGTAAAAAATAAATTATCTCAAACACATCCTGAATTAGAAATTTCTTTAGAGGGTTTTAAAACTAAAGGCGATGTTTTACTTGATTCACCTTTGGCTAAAATAGGCGGAAAAGGACTTTTTACAAAAGAACTTGAAGAAAGTATGCTTAGGGGTGATTCGCATTTAGCTGTGCATAGCTTAAAAGATGTGCCGAGCTTCTTTCCTGATGGCTTAGTTTTAGCTGCTATTTCAAAAAGAGAAGTGGTAAATGATGCTTTTTTAAGTGAGTATTATGAAAGCTTAAATGCTCTTCCAAAAGGTGCAAAAGTAGGCACTACAAGTCTTAGAAGAAGAATGCAGCTTTTAGCGTTAAGACCTGATTTAAATATCATTTCTCTAAGAGGTAATATCAACTCACGCTTAGAAAAACTTAAAGCTAAGGAATTTGACGCTATTATTTTAGCTCTAGCTGGCATTAAACGCTTAGGTTTAGATAAAGAAATAAAATACATTAGAGCTTTTGAACTTGATGAGATGATACCCGCAGCTTCCCAAGGAGCTTTAGGTATAGAAAGCATTGATGATAAACAAATTTTAAAATACCTTGAATGCTTAAATGATGAAAATGCCTTTATAGAAACCCATATAGAAAGAGATTTTATAAAAACTCTAGAAGGTGGCTGCCAAGTACCTATAGGTATTAATGCAAAAATCATTGATGAAAAAATAGAAATTCGCGCCATAGTAGGCTTACCTGATGCAAGTAAAATTCTCAAAGAAAAAAGAATGATTGATAAGCAAGATTACGCAAAAGCGGGCAAGCTTTTAGCTAAAGAAATGATAGCAAAAGGTGCAAAAGAAATTTTAAAAGAAGCAGAGAGTATGATATAAATGCAAAAATTCGTAGAGCTTTTAGAAAAAAATAATTTATTAAAAACCATCCATGAGCCAGTAGATGTAGAACTTGAAATGGCACATTTAGCTTATATAGAAGTTAAAAAAGAAGACTCTAAAGCCTTGCTTTTTACTAATGCAGTAAAAAATGGCAAAAAATACGATTATCCTGTTCTTTTAAATACTTTTTGTAATGAAAAAGCTTTAAAATTAGCATTTGAAAAAGACTATGAAGATGTAGCTAAAGAAATTAGATCTTTACTTAAAATGCATATACCACAAAGCTTTGGTGCAAAATTAAATTTTTTCAAAACCCTACTTGATTTAAAAAATATCCCACCAAAACGCATTAAAAAAGATGGAGAATTCAACTATAAAAGCTTAAATTCATTATATGATATGCCTATTTTAAAAACTTGGGAAAAAGACGCTGCGCCTTTTATCACCATGGGGCAAGTTTATACTCAAAGTATAGATGGAAAGCAAAATAATCTTGGAATGTATCGTTTGCAAGTAGTTGATGAAAAAACCTTGCTTATGCATTGGCAAATTCACAAAGATGCGAGTCATTTTTTCCATGAGTATAAAAAAGCAAATCAAAAAATGCCAGTAAGCATAGCCATAGGTGGAGATCCTTTATATATTTGGTGTGCTCAAGCGCCTTTGCCAAAAGGAATTTTTGAACTTTTACTTTATGGTTTTATCAAGAAAAAACCTGCCATTTTGGCAAAATGCAAAAGTAACCATCTTTACGTACCTTATGATAGTGACTTTGTGATTGAGGGCTTCGTAGATCCAAATGAATTCGCACCTGAGGGACCTTTTGGAGACCATACAGGTTTTTATACCCCTGTTGAACTTTGTCCTATTTTAAAAGTAGAAAAAATCTTTGCTAAAAAAAATGCGATTTATCAAGCTACTGTTGTGGGAAAACCACCTTTAGAAGATAAATACATGGGACTTGGAACAGAAAGAGTTTTTTTACCTTTACTTCAAACAAATGCCCCTGATTTGATAGATTATAACATGCCTGAAAATGGGGTTTTTCATAATCTAATCTTGGCTAAAATAGAAGCAAAATACCCAGCTCATGCAAAACAAGTAATGCATACTTTTTGGGGAGTAGGGCAAATGAGTTTTGTAAAACATGCTATTTTTGTTGATGAAAATGCGCCTTGTTTGAAAGATTATGACAAACTCATACCTTATATACTCAATCGCTTTGATGAAGAAAAATTACTTATTAGCGAAGGAATTTGTGATCAACTCGACCATGCTTCAAGCACTTATTGTTATGGTGGCAAAGCAGGGCTTGATGCATGTGGTGATGAGAAAAAAGTTGAACTTGAAATTCTAAGCGATGAGGCTTTACTTTCACTTTTTAAAGAAAAAGATCAAAGTATTTTAAAATTAAAGCAATTTTACACTCAAACCTTTGCTCCAGTTTGCGTGATTTTGATAGATAAAAAAGAAAAAATAACTCAAGTTTTTGAAAAATTACAAACTTATAAAAAACATTTTAGAATTTTAGTTTTCTTAGATTCAGATGCTATTTTAGAAAATCCTTATATGCTAATTTGGCGTGTGGTAAATAATATAGATGCAAAAAGAGATATATTTATCAAAAAAGATTGCGTTGCGATTGATGCAACAAATAAAGGATCATTAGAAGATTATCATAAAGAATGGCCTTTAATGACAAATTGCTCTAAAGAAGTCATAGATAGACTTATTACAAGAAATTTACTTCCAAATGATGAAAAATTATTCAAAAAGTTTGAAATTTTTTAATTTTAAGCTTTTTGAGAACACTTTTTGCTTATTAATAATATAGAGATTTTTAATCTAAATATTAAGTTTTTTAAAATTATGTCGATAGAGTATTTTAAAGTCTTTTAAAAAGGAGTTTAAAATGGACATTGGAAATATTCAAAGGGATGCAAACACAGCACAATTTAATACAAAAAGTACTGGAAAAGTATCTCAAGAAAATCAACAGCAAACTAATTTAAATAATCAAGATGAGAATTTAAATGAAAAATTGAAAAATGCAACAGAAAAACTTAATAATCAAATGGAAACACTAGAAACAAACGTACGTTTTGCATATAATGATAAAATCAATGAAATGTATGTTAGTGTAACCGAAAAAGATACTGGTAGGTTAATACGTAAAATTCCTAGCGAGGAAGTTATGAAGCTAATAGAACATTTTCAAGGTGTTATTGGCACTATTTTTGATAAGGAGAGTTAATTATGGCAGTAGGTAGTTTAGGAAGTTTAGGAATAGGCTCAGGAGTTTTAACAAGCGATACATTAAACAAGCTAAAAGAAGCAGAAATGAATGCACATTTAGGTCTTTATAACTCACAGCTTGAAACTAATACTTCAAGACAAAAAGACCTAGCAGAACTTGAAGCTAAGCTACTTGCGTTTCAAACAGCCGTAAATAGCTTAGGTGATGCTTCACAATTTAACAAGAAAAAAGTATCACCTAGCGTAAGTGGAGATAGTGCAGCTGCAAGCTTAGTAGTAGGATCTTTATCTAACCTTACAAACATGAAAGTTATTGTTGATCAACTTGCACAAAAAGACGTATATCAAAGTAATGGATTTAAAGATAAAACTGCTACTGTAATGGGTAGTTTAGGTATAAAAGGTGTAGATGGCAAAACTTCTTTTACTATTACCCAAGATGGAAAAGATTATAAAATCGATATTGATGAAAGCACTACTGTATCTCAGCTTGCAGAAAAAATAAATGCCGCAACAGGTGGAAAAGTAGAAGCCAAAATAGTCAATACAGGAGATAGAGATAATCCATACCGCTTAGTAGTACAAAGCACTGAAACAGGAACTAAAAATAATATTTCTTTTTCAGGTGATGAAAATCTATTAAATGCTATGGGTTGGGGACTTGATAAAAATAGTATTAGCGCTGGTGGTTTGTATGGTTTTAGACCAACAGGTGCTGGAGAAGAAAATAAAGATAAAATAAGCGGACAAATTAGTAGTGGAAGCTTTGATGACAAACTACTTAACCCAGGAGAAAAAACCTCTTTTACTTTTGTTATTAAAAATGGTGAAAGATATGATAGATTTACCATTGATATAGACGAGAATACTACTTATAAAAGTTTAGCAGAAGATTTAAAAAAACAAACCAATGGAAAAGTGGAATTAAGCTTTGGAGATGATGGAAAATCTTTTACTTTTAGAGCTACCAATGGTGGGCAATTAAGTCTTTTTGATGGTGGTTATGCAACTGATGCTGAAGGAAATATTGACCAAGCTAATTATGCTAGAGATGAAAAAGCTACTTCATTATTAAGTAGTAAATTTGGCATTGAATTAGATACAAGTACACCGCAAGGTTATAATGTAAAAGCAGATAATGAAAACCATATCCAAAAAGGCATGGACGCTATCTTTAGTGTAGATGGTGTTAAAATGACAAGACCAACTAATACTATCACTGATATAGCTCCAGATGTTACTTTAGAGTTAAAACAAAAAGGAGAGATAACTTTTAACGTTTCTCAAGACACTGAAGCACTTGCGCAATCTTTAGAAAGTTTAGCTACTGCTTATAATGATTTAATGATAAATCTTAACGCAGCAACAAAATATGATCCCGATGCAGGTACAAAAGGAAATTTCGTAGGTGTTAGCGAAATTTATAATATAAAATCTGAAATAAACAATATTTTACTTCAAACTATAACAGTAGATGGAACTGTTACGGTTGGTGATAGTGAAAGTTCAGAAGGGATTGAAGTTTCCTCTAAAGTAAGTTTATCTTTGGCTGATTATGGCTTAACGTTAAATGATGGTGTTTTATCTTTTGATTCAGGAAAATTTAACTCTAAATTTAGCGAAGATCCTGAATTAGCTGAAAAATTTTTCGTAGGAAGTAATGGTTTTGAAGATATTGATTTAGCTGGTGATAGAGTAAGTAATCTTGGCAGTGAAAATATAGAATTTAAAGAAGGTAGTTTTACTATCACTTATAATGATACAACCATAGATTTAAGCAAAACTCCAAATGGAGATCCTTTTGTATTAACAGGTGCAAATGATATTGAAAAAGCTAAAAATTTGGTTGATCATATAAATAGTTTTGGCTTAGAAGGTTTAGAGGCTAGCTTTGAAATTATTAACCAAGGTAATGAAAATCAACAAATTCAATTTAAAATCAAAGGAACTTCAGGTAGTAACTTAGAAATTCAAGGTGATAATGAATTTTTGAAAAAATTTGGTTTAAGTTCTAGAACCTTATATTCAGTTTATAAAGAAGAAACTGGAACTTTTGGTATGCTAAAAAATACCATGGGTGAAATAATGAGTTCTGAAGGTTCATTTGGAGGTTATAAAGAATCTTTAACAAAAGAATCAAAAAATCTAAATGAAACCATAGAAAGCACCAAAGCTTCCATAGAAAGTAGATATGATACAATGTGGTCAAGATGGGCAGCATATGATGGTATCATTGCAAAACTAAATAACCAAGCAAGTGTTATTGCAAATATGATTAATGCAGCAAATAATCAAAATTCTTAAAATAAAGAAAGGGTTTAAATGCTAAATAGTGCAGTTTATAGCGCATATTCACAAAATCAAACTGGTGTAGAATCCCAAGAGAAACTTATAGAAATGCTATATAGTGGGATTTTACGCTTTTCAAGTAGGATAAAAATAGCTATACAAAATGAAAATATAGAAGAAAGAGTGTATTATGTAAAAAGAGCTAGTGCTATTTTTATTGAATTGTTAAATTGTCTTGATTATGATAAGGGCGGCGAAGTAGCACATTATTTAAGTGGCTTATACACTAGAGAATTACAACTTCTTTCTTTAGCAAACATAGAAAACAGTGAAGCAAGAGTAGATGAAGTAATAAATGTAGTAAAAGGCTTATTAGAAGCTTGGAGAGAAGTACACCAAAAATGAGTGAAAAAAAATGGATTGATGAGTTTAAACTAGCTGTTTATACTGAAGATGTAGAAAAAATAGTTAAACTTATGGAAAAACCGGATTATAAAGATTGTCCCAATGAGGCTTTAGCGCTAACTAATGAAGCGATAGCTTTTATGAAAAAAAAGCAAGATGAAATAGCTATTAATTTACAAAAACTCAAAAAAGCTTCTGCTTATATAAAGTAAAACATGGCTATAAGCCGAGTTCTGTCAAGAACGATCATTTATCTAGACTTGTTTTTACAAACAAGTTCAAGCGAAGGGTTATATTATAAGACAAAAACCACCCCTTCTTGCTGCAGATTGGGTTTACATAGCTAGCTTTGTTACCAAAGCTACTGGTAGGCTCTTACTCTACCGTTTCACCTTTTCCATATAAAATATGGTAGTTTTCTTTCTGTTGCACTTTCCCTTAGGTTACCCTAGCCATCCATTAGATGGAATCTTTGTCTTATTGCAGCTCGGACTTTCCTCTTCAAAAAGAAGCGATCGCTTGCCATGTTTAGACAAATTCTACCAAAAAAATTATTTTTATACCAGAGCAAAAACAAGATTTAATGTAATTTTTAATTTATTTTCATATTTTACAAGTTCTAAATTTTTAACTTTTATATAAGGATCTAATTTTTGCAAAAACTGCGTTAAAAAAATAAAATCGCCAACAAAACTTAATCTTAATTCATAATAAGCAAAATATTCATCTTGACTTTTGTAACTTTGAATTTGCAAAGATTGAACTCCATTAAGATTCTTTTCTATATTCTTTAAAATACTTTGATAATCTTTATTTATGCTTAAAAACGAGCGATCATTATAAGATATATTTTCATCTTCTTTTAAATCAGAAATCACTTCTTGTTTTTGCTCGTATTTTGTTTGTAAATTATATAGTTCATCTTTTGACAACTTCATTTGTTTTTCAAAATAGTCAAAAACACCCATATAAACCATGAAAAAACCAAAAACAAAAACAACTATCAAAGACAATATAAATTCACGCTCAGATAACTTAGCAAAGATATTTTCTAAATTTTTATAAAGATTTTTCAAAAACAAGAGTGATTTTTCCATTATTAACTTCTTTATTTTTTAATACAAAATGATGCTTTTTAAAATCTTCATAAAATTCATAGTCATTTTTAAGCTCTATAATAAAATCATTATTTTTAACATGCAAAGCCTCTATATAAGCTTGATGAGAATTTAAAACTTTTAAAAAATCATAAAAATCTTTATAACAAAGTGTATTTGCATAAAATTTTTGCAACAAATCAACCTTTAACTCATTTTCTTCTTGTAGTTTTTTAAACTCTTGATTTTGCTTTTGATTAATTTTTACCTGTTCTAAAATATCATCTTGCTTTTTTATTAAATTTTCATATTTTGTTTTCTTATTTTCATAAAATGATTTTTGTGTATACAAATACAAAGGATAAGCTAAAGCTAGTAAAACTCCACAAACAAAAGCCAATAAAATCTTAAAACTAAAAGATTTTAAATGATTTATTTTTTCTTTGTTGGTAAAATTAATCTTGACTTGATCGCAATTTTTTAGTAATTTTTGATAAAAAATATTACTATTAAATTTATCAAAACTACTAAGATTTTGAGTATCATCTATGCTTATAATGTGCTTATAAGTATTTTTTAATTTTTCTTCATATATTTTATCATAAACATTTAATGGTATAACTTTACAATTTTGAAAATCACATCCTAAATACTCCACTAAAACTATATATTTTTCTTTAAATAATAATGCAAGATTTTCACTATTTACATCGTTCTTAAAATACACTTCAAAAAGCAGGGGTTCAGGTATTATATAATCAATATCTAAAATATCTTCATACTTGCACAAGAATACATATGCAAAAGATTTATCTTGAAAATACTTTAGCTTATAAGAAAAATCATCTTTAAGACCAAGCTCCTCAAAGCTCTTTTTTAAAATTTCATCTTCACTAATAGGATTTGCAAATTTAATATATAAAAGCTTTTCATAAGCAAGAAAATCTTTTAGAATAGTTTTCTTACTCATCATAAAGTATTTTCTTAAGGTTTTGCTCGTTTTTGTGCCAATTTTTCTCAAGTTGAACGAATAATTTTAACATTATCTTTTTTTGTGCTAATTTTTCTATTTTCACTCTAGCTTCTTTACCTATACGCTTAATTGTAGCACCATCTTTACCTAATATCATTCCTTTGTGAGAATTACTATCTGTAATGATAGTGGCATTGATATAATAAATTTGCTCTAGTTCTTTGATTTTTTCTATTTTGACTTCAGTGCTATAAGGAATTTCATCACTTAAATTTTCATATATGGCTTCTAAGATAAAATCTCTATAAATATCCTTTTCATTTGTTGTAGTAATAAACTCAGGATCAAAATAATACGGGTGTTCAGGCAAATACTTAACCATCTCATCTAAAAGAATTTTTTTATAAAATTTTTGCTTAGCAGAATAGGGGATAATAGCACTAAAATGTGAGCTAAACTGAGAATACTCACTTAATTTTTTAAGCAAAACCTCTTTTTTTACTAAATCAACCTTATTGATTAATACAATATGTGGCACTTTAGGGTTTAAACTTAAAAAATTTTCATAATCTTTAATATCATCATAAATACTAGCTACAAATAAAATCACATCACAATCAGCAATGCTTTTAATCGCTAAATCAATCATAAGCTGATTCATAGCCTTAGAGCTTGCATGCAAACCTGGTGTATCTATAAAAATAAGCTGATGATTTTCATGCATTATGATCGCATTAATCTTTCTTCTTGTAGCGTTTTGCTTATGAGAAACCATAGCAACTTTTTCTTCTAATAAAGAATTTAGGATAGAACTTTTTCCTGCATTAGTTCTACCCACTATGCTTATAAAGCCACTTTTCACAAGATATACCTAGCTAAATCTTTATTTTCTATGATATCTCCAAGCTTAACTTGCACTTTAAAATCATCTATTTTATATACCTTACCTGCGTATTCATCTGCTTCAAAACTAATATCTTCTAAAAGTTTTTCCACTACTGTATGTAAACGTCTTGCACCAATATCTTGCATTTCTTCATTGGCCTTGCTTGCTATTTTTGCTATTTCTCTAATAGCCTCATCTTCAAAAACAAGCTCTACATTTTCAGTTTTTAAAAGCTCAATGTATTGTGTTAGTAATGAATTTTTAGGTCTTGTTAAAATAGCATATAAAGCATCCTCATCTAATGAATCAAGCTCAACTCTTAAAGGAAAACGCCCTTGAAGTTCAGGGATTAAATCACTTGGCTTACTTAGATGAAAAGCACCTGCAGCGATAAATAAAATATGATCAGTTTTTAAAGGTCCAAATTTAGTTTGTATAGTACTACCTTCAACTATAGGAAGCAAATCTCTTTGCACCCCTTCTTTGCTTGGATCTTGGCGGTTTGAATTGGAGCTTGAAACTGCTACTTTATCTATCTCATCGATAAAAATAATCCCTTCATTTTCTGCTCTTCTTAAAGCCTCGCCTTTAATACTTTCCATATCAAGAATTTTCTCACTTGCTTCTTGAGCTAGAGCTATTCTTGCATCTTTTACTTTCATTTCTTTTTTAACTTTTTTATTACCCACACCAATAACTTTTACTATATCTTGCATAGCACCCATTTCAGGTGGTAAATTTGGATTAGCATCAAACACGCTTTGTGAAATTTCAACTTCTATTGTACTATCATCTAAATCACCAGCTTTTAATTTCACGCGCATTTTTTCTAAAGAATTTTGATACTCTTCTTGTTTTTCTTCGCTAACACCCTTTGGTAAAGGCGGTAAAAGTTTTTCTAAAATCTTATTTTCTATAAATTCATTAATCTTTTCTTTATTTTTTTCTTTTTCTTCATTTTTTACCAAATTTAAAGCAGCATTAGCTAAATCTCTAACCATGCTTTCTACATCACGCCCAACAAAACCAACTTCAGTATATTTACTTGCTTCAACTTTTACAAAAGGAAGCCCCATCATCTTAGCAAGGCGTCTTGCAATCTCTGTTTTACCAACTCCAGTTGATCCTATCATTAAAATATTTTTTGGCATGATATCATCTTGAAGTTCAGGACTAAGCTGCATTCTTCTATAACGATTTCTTAAAGCAATTGCTATGATTTTTTTAGCATTTTTTTGTCCAATTACATAATCATCTAAAAATTTCACAATCTCTTTTGGAGTTAAATTCATTTATCATCCTCAATTACATAAGTTTTAATATTTGTATTAGTATAAATGCAAATTTCACCAGCTATTTGCAAGCTTTCTTTGACTAATTCTTCTTCATCTAAATTTGAATGTTTAGCTAAAGCTCTTGCAGCAGAAAGTGCATAGTTACCTCCACTACCAATAGCAGCTATAGCACCATCTTCAGGCTCAACCACATCTCCAGTTCCTGAAAGTAAAAATATATGATCTCTATCAAGCACAAGCATCATTGCTTCAAGTTTTCTTAGATATTTATCCTTACGCCATTCTTTTGAAAAATCTATCGCAGCCTTTAATAAATCACCCTTAGAACTAGAAAGTAGTTTTTCAAACATATCAAAAAGATTAAAAGCATCAGCAGTGCTTCCTGCAAAGCCTGCTAATACTTTTCCATTGTTTAATTTTCTAATTTTAACTGCATTGTTTTTTAAAACAGTATTTCCAAAACTTACTTGTCCATCTCCGCCAATTACAGACTTATTTTTACCTTTATAAGCTAAAATTGTAGTTGCGTGAAACATTATTCTCCTTTAACTTCTAGCTTAAATACAGCATGAATCGCATGGCCTAATTTTGCTGAAATTTCATGCACACCAAGCTCTTTTATAGTATCACATTCTAAGCTTTTTTTATCAAGCTCTATGCCTTTTTGCTCTTTTAGTGCATGAGCGATTTCATCTTTAGTAACCCCACCAAACAAGCTTCCATTAGCTCCCACAGGCTTAGCTATACAAATAGTGATTTTAGATAATTCTTCTTTTAATTTTTCCAAATTTGCAAGCTCAAATCTTAAATTTTCTGCCTTTTTCTTTTGCTCTGCTTCATATTGTTTTAAAACTTCATGTGTAGCAGCCTTAGCAAAACCTTTGGCAATTAAAAAATTTTGTCCATATCCATCTTTTACTTCTTTAACTTCTCCTGCTTTTCCTAAGCTTTTTACATCTTTAATCAATAATACTTTCATTGTTTTCCTTTTTTAAAATTTTCTTCCATTTTTACCTGCGATGATAAATCTTAAAGCATTTAATCTTATAAAACCTGCTGCATCTTTTTGATCATACACAGCATCTTCTTCAAAAGTACAATAAGCCTCACTAAATAAACTATCATTCGCACTTTCTCTGCCTATTATCATTACATTACCTTTATATAATTCAAGTTTAACTTTACCATTTACATATTTTTGTGACTCATCAATTAAGGCTTGAAGCATTAATCTTTCAGGTGAGAACCAATAGCCATTATAAATTAAACTTGCATATTTTGGCATCAATTCATCTTTTAAATGTGCTGCTTCTCTATCAAGTGTGATACTTTCTATAGCACGGTGTGCTTTTAAAAGTATACTTCCACCTGGAGTTTCATAGCAACCTCTACTTTTCATACCCACATAGCGATTTTCGACAATATCAAGACGACCTATACCATGTTTTGCACCAAGTTCGTTAAGTTTTGCTAAAAGCTGTGCAGGAGTCATTTTTTCTCCATTAATAGCACACAAATCACCTTTACTAAACTCAAGCTCTATCACTTCGCTTTCATTTGGAGTTTCTTTTAAATCTTTCACCCAGCGCCACATATCCGCTTCAGGTTTAGCCGCAGGATCTTCAAGCACTAAACCCTCATAAGAAATATGCAATAAATTTGCATCCATAGAATAAGGTGACTTACCTGGCTTTTTAGCTATATCAATACCATGTTTTTGTGCATAAGCTAAGAGTTTTTCACGGCTATTTAAATCCCATTCTCTCCAAGGAGCAATAATGGCTAAATTTGGATTTAGCGCCAAAGCACCTAATTCAAAACGCACTTGATCATTTCCTTTACCTGTTGCCCCATGACTAATAGCATCTGCTTTTGTTTTATTTGCTATTTCTACTAAAGCTTTTGCTATCAAAGGTCTTGCTATACTTGTACCTAGTAAATATTCTCCCTCGTAAATAGCATTTGCTCTAAACATAGGAAATACATAATCTTTTACAAATTCATTTTTTAAATCTTGAATAAAAATATTTTCTTCTTTTACACCCAAAGAAAGTGCTTTTTTTCTAGCAGGCTCAAGCTCTTCACCTTGTCCAATATCCGCTGTGAAAGTTACCACTTCACATTTATACTCATCTTGTAACCATTTTAAAATTATACTTGTATCAAGTCCACCAGAATATGCTAAAACCACTTTTTTGATATCTTTTTTCATTGTCTTTCCTCTTTGTAAAAATAATTTTAAAATTTAACGAATTTAGCTTAATATAATGTAAAATATTTAGACATTTTATAACATTTTCTTGTATTTTTTGATAAAATATTTTTATGAGAATAGATAAGTTTTTAAATGTAGTTAATATTACTAAGCGTCGAGCTATCTCAGAGGATATGTGCAAAAGTGGCGTAGTAAGTATAAACAATCAAGTGGTTAAAGCCAGTAAAGAAGTAAAAATTGGCGATGAAATAAGCATTAAATTTATAGAATATACCAATATCTATAAAGTCTTAGATATACCAACAACCAAAAGCATACCAAAAGCTATGCAAGAAAAATATGTGGTAAAAATTCAATGAAAGAAATGATTTTAAGTCAAAATGAGCTCTATAAGCTTTGTGAAATTTTACCTAAAAATGGAGTTATTTTACTTCAAGGGGATTTAGCAAGCGGTAAAACTACTTTGGTGCAAAATTATGCTCAATTTCTTGGAGTAGAAAAAACGCTTAATTCTCCTACATTTTCTATCATGCAAGCATATGATTTTCAACAAGGTAAAATATATCATTACGATATTTATCAAGAAGGTTTTGATGGACTTTTAAAAAATGGCTTGATTGAAAATTTTTTTGAAGAGGGTTTGCATTTGGTAGAGTGGGGTGATGAAAAATTAAAAAAATACTTAGATAAATATCAAATTTTGAATATAATTTTACAAATCATTCCTTATGAAAATAAAAGAAAGTATATAATACATGAGTAAGCTAGAAGCTAGAAATTTAGAAAAAATCATTAAAAAAACAAAAATCATACACGATGTTTCACTAGAAGTACAAAGCGGAGAAGTTGTGGGGCTTTTAGGGCCTAACGGAGCAGGAAAAACTACAAGTTTTTATATGATATGTGGGCTTATTTTGCCAACAAGTGGACAGGTGTTTTTAGACTCACAAGATATTACAAAAGAACCGCTTAATAAAAGAGCAAAGCTTGGCATTGGGTATTTACCTCAAGAAAGTAGTGTTTTTAAAGACTTAAGCGTAGAAGAAAATTTACTTTTAGCCGCCCAAGTAATAT
Source organism: Campylobacter sp. CNRCH_2014_0184h (assembly GCF_025772985.1). Taxonomy (NCBI): domain Bacteria; kingdom Pseudomonadati; phylum Campylobacterota; class Epsilonproteobacteria; order Campylobacterales; family Campylobacteraceae; genus Campylobacter; species Campylobacter sp. CNRCH_2014_0184h. Next base: position 323,775 of record NZ_JAKMTB010000001.1, read on the forward strand.
ATAAGGATAAAAATTTATTAGAACAAAAGATAGAACAAATGCTAGAATTACTTAGCATAGAACCTATTAGACACAGAAAAGGTATGAGTTTAAGTGGGGGTGAAAGAAGGCGTTGTGAAATCGCAAGATCGCTTATGTGTGATCCTAAATTTTTACTTCTTGATGAACCATTTGCTGGGGTTGATCCTATCGCAGTGAGTGAAATTCAAAGCTTGATTAATGACTTAAAAGCTATGAATATAGGTGTTTTAATCACCGATCATAATGTAAGAGAAACTCTAGCAATTTGCGATAGAGCTTATGTGATTAGAAATGGAAGGTTGCTAGCTAGTGGCAATGCTAATGAAATTGCGCATAATGAAGATGTTAAAAAATACTATCTTGGAAGTGAGTTTAGACTTGAATAATGCTTAAACAAAAAACCTCTATAACACAAAAAGCAAAACTATCACAAACCTTAAGATCTTGGCTTCCTATATTGCAAGCTAACATTGAAGATCTAAAAGAAAGCTTAGATGAATTTGCTAAAGAAAATCCTTTTATAGAGATCAAAGAAAACTCAAGTATTACAAACAATCAAAACAAGTATTATCAAGAATATTTTAGTAAAAATACCACCACGCAAATGATTGATGCAAAAAGCTTGGAAGTAAAAAATGTGTATGAACTTTTAAGCGAGCAAATCATACCACCATTTTTTCCTACTAAAAAATCCCAAACCATTGCTGAAAAAATCATAGAATGTTTAAATCATGAAGGTTATTTTGAGTATGATGAGGAAATTTTAGGTGAATTTGATCCTTTAGAAGTAGAAAAAATCAGGCAAAGATTTAAATACCTTGATCCCGTTGGAGTAGGGGCAAAAGACAATCAAGAAGCTTTTATTTTTGCATTAGAGCATTTTGACTTAGATGATGAGCTTTATGAGTTTTGCAAAATGCTAATTTTAAATTTAGAAAATGCAAAAGATTTTATCAAAGATCCTTTGTATAAAAAGGCTATAGCGATAATTAAAAAAATCTCTATTCCACCTTTTTTAGAGTATTTTGAAGAGAGCATGGAAATCATTCCTGATATATTTATTTATCAAGAAAATGGTGAAATTAAAATTAAAATCAATGATGATTATTACCCTGAAATTGCTTTTGAAGCAGATGGCTTAGATCATGAGTTTTTAAGTGCTTATTTAAAAGATGCTAAAAATTTAATCGATGCATTAGCTATGCGTAAAGCTACCCTTTATAAACTAGGGCTTATGATTATAGAATATCAATATGATTTTTTCATAGGCGGGGATATTAAACCTATGCAGCTTAAAGACTTAGCACAAGATCTTGAAAGAAATGCTTCTACCATCTCAAGAGCAATTGCAAATAAATACTTAAGTTGTGATAGAGGTTTAATACCTTTAAAATCTTTCTTTACCACTGCAGTTGATGATGGTGAAACTTCTAATGCAACTATTAAAGATTTTCTTAGTAATTTAATTAAAAAGGAAAATCCTAAAAAGCCTTTGAGTGATTTGAAAATTCTTGAACTCACTCAAAAAGAATTCCCAAGTGTGCAACTAGGGCGTAGAACTATCACTAAATATCGTATGCAACTTGGCATAGGAAGCTCAAGTGAGCGTAAAAAATTATATGAATTAATGTAGGAAAAGATGAATTTAGAAAGTATTTTTGAAAAAACCATAAAACAAAATGTACGTTTAGTGGCAGCTAGCAAGTATGTCCAAGATGAACAAATTCGAGAGCTTTTTAAGCAAGGTGTTGTAGAGTTTGGAGAAAATCAAGTCCAAGCTTTAGCTTTAAAAAAAGAAAAACTTCAAGACTTAGAAATCAAGTGGCATTTTATAGGTAATCTTCAAAGTAATAAAATCAATCTTTTAATCAAACAAAACCCATTACTTTGGCAATCTTGCAATGGCTTAAAAATCGCCAAAGCTGTAGATAAAAGACTTGATTATAAATTAGATACTTTATTAGAAATAAATACTGCCAATGAAAGTTCTAAAAGTGGCATAGAGCAAAATAAGGCCATAGAAGAGTATTTGCAAATACAAGAAGAGTGTAAAAATTTAAACCTTATAGGTATTATGTGTATAGGTTCTATGGATGAGGAAAAAGTTCAAGAAAGTTTTGAGCAAACTTTTAAAATCTATGAAAATTTACAAAAACACGGGGCAAAAATTTGCTCTATGGGCATGAGCGGGGATTTTGAACTAGCTATAAAATGTGGCTCAAATATGGTGCGTTTGGGGAGTATTTTATTTAAATAAACCCCATTTGTTTTGCTTTTTCTATCATAAAATCTGCACCATTTTCACTTTTTAACTCTTGTAAGGCTATAGATTTTTCTTCTAGTGAGAAATTTTTTACCAAATTTAAAAATTGATGTTTTTCTTCTTGGGTTAAAATTTCACACAAATTACGCTCTTTTAAATACAAAGCATTGAAATACTGATGATTTTTAGCCGCATATGGATAAGGAATAAAAATACAAGGAAGTAAATTTGCACTAAGCTCAAAAAGACTACTTGCACCTGATCTTGATATGGCTAAATCTGCTTTAGAAATTTTATCTATAATGTTTTTATCAAAGTCAAAAAGCTCTACATTGACATTTAAATCCTCATAAGCTTTTTTACATCTTTCATAATCATTCTTACCACATTGGTGAATGATATTTATGCCTTTTTCTTTAAAGTATAAAGCATTTTCTAAGACAAGATCGTTTATAAATTTAGCCCCTTGAGATCCACCAAGAAAAATAATATTTTTTAATTCTTTTCTCACTCTTGCTTTTTGTGAAAAAATTTCACTAATAGGATAAGGACAAAAGAAAGTATTTGCTTTATTAACTTGATCATCAAAAGCAGTAAAAAAAGCTTTAGAAAAAGGCTTTAAAAGTGAATTTAAACTTCCCATTTTTGAATTTTGCTCATGGATTAAAAGTGGGATATTTGCCATTAAAGCACCAAAAGCGCCTGGAGCACTGCTATATCCACCCACACTAAAAACTACTTTAATATTATGTTCTTTTAAAATTTGTTTTGTTTTTCTTGCAAGTTTTACAATATGCAAAAACGATTGAACCTTAGCCAAGCCTTTTTTATTAACAACGCCTTGAGAACTTAGAAAGTATTTTTTATAAAAACCATCTTCATTTTCAAACCAAAGTCTATCTTGGCCATTTTCACTTCCTATGTAAATACATTCTATGCCTTGTTTTCTTGCACTTTGCAATAAACATCTAGCTATAGCTAAATGTCCTCCTGTGCCTCCACCTGTAATTGCTATCATTTATCCTCTTTATTTAGCTTTTCTTCCAAAATAGCAAGTCTTGCTTCTAATTTAGCGATTTTTTCTTCATAATCAATCTTACCATGTTCTTTAATATAAGCAGGTATGCCAATAGCTGTTAAATTTGACCCAACATCTTTTAATACAACTGCATTTGAGCCTATTTTTGCATTTTTACCTATAGTAATATTGCCTAAAATTTTAGCACCAGAACCTATGATCACGCCATCTTCTATAGTAGGGTGTCTTTTGGTATTTTTATCTAAACTCGTTCCACCTAAAGTAACACCTTGATAAATCAAAACATCATCACCTATAATAGAAGTCTCACCAATCACAACCCCACTTGCATGATCTATAAATATCCTTCTACCTAAATGTGCTCCAGGGTGTAAATCAACTCCAGTAAGAAACTGAGAAATTCCACTAATAATCCTTGCTATTTTTTTAAAACCTTTTTGGTAAAAAAAATGCGCAAAGCGATAATTTACCACAGCCCAAACACCAGGATAATTAAAAACTAATTCCACGCAAGATCTATATGCAGGATCTTTTTGCTTTGGCATAGAAAAATCTTCTTTGATTAGTTTAAAAATATTCATTTAGAACCTATGCTTTTTAAATATCCATTATCATTTAAAAATAAATAAATTTCACCCAAAATATGCTTTTTTTGATTTTCATTAACAAGTTTTGAAGCATAAATTTTTTCATTAATATTATCCATAATTGCATGAATATCATAGTCAAGATCTTCTAAGGTATCTAAAATAGATTGAGCCTCTAGCACGCTTTCTACTTCAAAACCCTTTTCATTAATACTTATACAAGCTTCGGTTGGATGTGTAAAAAGATTATGCTTCATACCAAGCACTTCTTGATAAGCTCCCACTAGGAAAAATCCTAAAAAATAATCTTCAGCTTCTACATCAATATCATGTAAAAACAAAGGATTATCTTTAGAATAAGAAATTTCTCCATCGCTATCACAAGTTATATCCCATATACTTGCGCTTCTTGTAGGTTTTTTATTAAGTCTATCAAGTGGCATGATAGGGAAATTTTGCTCTAAACCCCAAAAATCAGGCAAAGACTGAAATACTGAAAAATTCACTAAATATTTTTCTTGCACTTCATTTTGCAAACTCGATAAATCAGCTTGATCACCCACTAAAGAAATAGCTTTTCTCATAATCAAATGCACTAAAATTTCACTATTAGAGCGATCTTGTAAATCCACATAACCCAAATCAAACAAGGTTAAAATACTCTCCATATGATCAATACTATCATGTAAATACTCAAGCGCATTAGAAGCCTTAATGTTTTTATACAAATCATAAAGTTCATCAATAAGTTTTGGATTTTTATCTTTTAATAAAAGCTTGCTTTCTGTGTATTCTTGAGAAAAAAGCTCTAAAACAGGCGCTACCAAAACAGCATGATTAGCCGCTACAAAACGCCCACTTTCTATAAAAATATCAGGCTCTAAATCTTTTTTTTGTTCTGCTATGCTTTTTAAAATAAATACAACATCGTTTGCATACTCACTTAAGGTGTAATTTCTGCTTGTTTCGTTTTTAAACTGAGAGTATTCTACTGCTAAACCCCCGCCAAGATTAATAGCTTTTAAATTTTTTGCACCCATTTTTCTAAGCTCAGTGTAGATATTACCCGCTTCATTTAAAGCTTTTTTCAAAGGATGAATTTCAGTAATTTGTGAGCCTAAATGAAAATGTATCATAGTAAATTGATCTAAAAGCTTATTAGCTTTTAAAAGATTTACCGCTTCAATAAGCTCAGTAGAAGTTAAACCAAATTTTGAATTTATACCTCCACTTTTTGCCCAAATTCCTACTCCAGCTGAATGCAAACGCACCCTTAAGCCTATATTTGGCTTTGGCTTAAAACGATTTTTAGCAATTTCAATCATTGCTTCAAGCTCATTAAGCCCTTCCATAGTTAAAGTGATATTATGACCCATTTCACACGCTATAAAGCCCATATTTATGAGTTCTTTATCTTTAAAACCATTGACTGTTATAGGAGCGCCTTCATTATTATAAGCCATAGCTAGTAAAAGCTCAGCCTTGCTTCCTGCTTCTAAGCCATAGTTATATTCTTTACCTAGATTAACTAAATTTTTTACAAAACCTGGGTATTGATTGACTTTTAAAGGATACACAGCATTAAAAGAACCTTTATAGTTAAATTCTTTTTTTGCTTTAGAAAATTTTTCATAAATCTGCTCAATTTGCTTATGGATTAAATGAGGAAAACGAAGTAACAATGGCCCCTTATAACCATCATCACGCAAAGTATTTACTATATCTATAATGGCAGGTTTTTTACCATGATTTACACATACTTTGCCATTTTCGATAATAAAATTATTCGCACCCCAAATATTAATACCATAATCAATCATAACTCATTCTCCAAATTTGCTAATTTTATATTTTTATTTTCTTTACTATCTAAATTTTTATAAAAAATCTCTTCTTTTTGCATTTCATCTTCACCTATACACAAAAAGATTTTAGCATTAGCATTATCTGCTTGGTTTAAATGCTTTGCAAGTTTTTTTGCTTCATAGCTTAAATATACCTTATGTTTTTTTCTTAAAGTATTTGCTAATTTAAAAATAGTATCTATATAAGCTTCATCCATAGCACAAAGATAAATTCCTTCTCTAGCTTTTATGCTTTGTTTTTGCTCTAAAATAGCCATAATCCTTTCTATACCCATAGCAAAACCCACGCCATAGCCACTTTTACCATCTAAGTATTCAATCAATCTATCATACCTTCCACCACCTGCCACAGCAGCCTTTGCACCGATTTCATCGCTAACAAACTCAAATGCACTTTTAGAATAATAATCAAGCCCACGCACTAATTTCTCATCACATTCAAACTCAACATCATTTTCTTTTAAAAGTTTTTGTAATTTTTCATAATCTTTCTTACAACATGAGCATAAATTTTCACTTAGTTTTGGTGCATTTTCGATTAAACTTTGACAATGATCATTTTTACAATCAAGCACTCTAATAGGATTTAAGTCTTTTCTTCTTAAGCAATCTTCGCAAAAACCTTCTTTAGAATTTAAAAAAGCTATGAGTTTTTCTTTATATACACCCATACATTCTTTACAGCCTAAAGAATTAATCTTCAAACTTGTGTGAATTTCTAAGCGTTTAAAAATTTCATTTAGCATTAAAATAATACTCGCATCCTCATACACACTTGCTATACCAAAGCTTTCTACACCAAATTGATGAAATTCACGCAATCTTCCTTTTTGTGGTCTTTCATAGCGAAACATAGAGCCATGATAAAACCATCTTTTAACACTTTGAGCCTTATCCATTTTAGCTTCTATGTATGATCTTACCACTCCAGCTGTCCCTTCAGGCCTCAAACACACATCATTGCCTGCTTTATCAACAAATTCATACATTTCTTTGCCAACTATATCAGAGCTTTCCCCAACACTTCTTTTAAAAAGCTTAGTAAGTTCTAAATGCGGACAATTAATAAAAGTAAAACCATAGTTTTTAGCTACTTCTTCGCAAGTTTTTACTACTTTTTCATAAAGAGCAGCTTGATCATCTTGTAAATCTTTCATTCCTTTTAAAGCATTAATCATCTATAAATTCCTTAATCTTTTCATGTAAATTTTCAATGCTTAAAGAAGCATCTAATTTTAAAATTTTTATATCTATCTTAGTTTTTAAAAACTCTAAAGTTTCTTCTAAAGCTTTTTGTATATTTAAAAAATACTCAATCCCTCTTTTTTCAATACTATCTAAATCTTTTTTAGAAAGTCTTTGCTCAATAAGCTCTTTAGAACCATGTAAAAACACAACCTTTTGTGGAAAAAGTCCACCTGTGGCAAAAGAATTTAACTCAAATAAAATATTTTGATCAAAATCACATCTTGCATAAGCCATATTAGAAATAAAACTACGATCTGAAATGATAAATTTGTTTTTATTTTGCGCTAAATGCATGTCGATTAAATTTGCTCTATCTGCTAAAAAAAGCAAAAGCTCAGCCTTTTTAGAAAATTGCATTTTACTTTCTAATAAAATTTTTCTCAAATGCACTCCAAGCTCACTTCCACCTGGTTCTTTAGTAAAAAATGCATTATGAAAATATTTTTTTAAAAGCTCTATTTGCGTGCTTTTACCCACACAATCAACCCCTTCAAAAGCTATATACAATCTCTCTCCTTTAATAAAGGTATAATTTCTTTTGGTACAAGCTTACTCACATCGCCATTATGCGCACAAATTGATCTTACTATAGAGCTTGAAATAAAAGAATTTTTTAAATTTGGCATAAGATATATAGTTTCAAAATCTTCCCAAAGCATGTGATTTGCATAACCAAGTTGTAATTCATACTCAAAATCACTCACCGCTCTTAAGCCTCTTATAATGATATTTATTTGCAAATTTTTAGCAAGATCTACTAGTAAGTTATCAAAAGTTGTAATTTTAACATTTTTTAAGTCTTTTGTAGCAATTTTTACCATTTTTTCTCTATGCTCTAAGCTAAACATAGGCTTTTTACTCTCACTTTTAGCTATGGCAACAACTACTTCTTCAAACATCTTGCTAGCTCGAACGATCACATCTAAATGTCCATTAGTGATAGGATCAAATGTCCCTGGGTATATACAACTAGCCATTATTGCCACCTTTGATATAAATTATGCTCAATATTTGCTAGATCAAGCCATTTTCCTATGATAAATTCATATAACTTTTCTAAATTATCAACCTTAGCATAACTTGCTATTACAGGAGGAGCAATGATAACTCCATAGCTAGAAAGTTTAGCCATTTGTTCTAAATTTAAAGTAGAGTAGGGCATTTCCCTTACCCCAAGTACGAGTTTTTTGCGTTCTTTTAAAGCCACTCCTGCAGCTCTTGTAAGTAAAGTATCATTTATACCACAAGCAATTTTTGCCAAAGTATTAATCGAGCAAGGCGTGATAAAAGTCGTTTCTATACCAAAAGATCCACTTGCAACGCATTGACTAATATCTTCATTATCTAAAAAATTTACATGTTCAAGTTCAAATTTATCTTTTATGTATTGCAAAAAGTCTATATTTTCTAAAAGAGAATTTTCTTTTGTAAAGCTTATTTTTGCATTTTTACTTATAATGGCATAAATTTGCCCTTTTTCTTTTAAATGTTTTAACAATAAAAAGCCAAGTTCACAAGAACTAGCCCCGCTAATACCTACTAAAATTTTTTTCATTTTAGCTCCACATAATTTTTACTAATAACTTTACCATGCACGACTTTTCCATCTTTGTTTTTAAGGCGAATTCTTTGGTTTAAATTCCCACTTTGCAAGGCTTTTAATTCTATTATCATGCTTAAATCCCCATCTTTGATAACCCCGTAAACAGAATCATTTCTTTGTATAAGGGTTTTGGTTTTAAACATATTATATTTTAAAATCATATTTTCTCTTATATTACTTTTGGCTATTAAATTTGCGATTTCATCTTTTTTTAATACACCTTGGGGAGCTTTATCAAAAGGAATTTTTAAAATTTTAAAACTAGCAGGACTTAAATTTTCATTACGCGCAATAGGGCGCGTGGTTTGTAAAACTTCCAATTTTGCCTTTAAAAAATACTTAAAAAATATATTTTTTTTAAACTGCTCTGGAGTTTTAAATTCAGCCTTTACAAAACCATCTGCTCTATCAAAATTATGATTACCCAACTTTAAAAAAATGTATTGATTAAAATCAGCAGGCAAACTTGATTGAGTATTAAGATCTAAAGAAATGATTTCTAGTTGCGGATAATTTGTCTTAAATTCTTTAATCAAAGCTAATTTTACTTCATCAAAATTCGAAGCAAAGCTTAAAGTATAGAAAAATAAAACTAGAATGATTTGCTTAAAAAACAATACAGTAACCTTTTATAAAAATATATTAATCGTATAATACATTAAAAAAGTTTGATTTTAGTTAAAAGAAGTGGAGCGGGAAACGAGATTCGAACTCGCGACCCCAACCTTGGCAAGGTTGTGCTCTACCCCTGAGCTATTCCCGCATTTTGAAAGTAGAGTGTGATTTTATCAAAACTTTATTTTATTGTCAAGTTTTTAAAATTAAGGAATGTTTTTTGCTTGTGATTATTAAATTTTAAAAGGAGCGCTCATGCAAGTAAATGATAAAAATAGTCCGCTAGCCCTAAATAATATGACAAAAATCAAAGAAAAAAACACATCTTCAGATGAATTTCAAGCTACGCTTAATGCACTTAAAGACAAAGAAGAAAAAGAGTATAAAAAAGATAGCAACAATGCTTTTAGTAATACAGATTTAAATATAGGTTCGATTTCTAAAGATTATAGCGTATATGCTTGGGAGAAATTACGCCAAAGCAAATACCAAAAAAATGAAGAAAATATCTTAAATAATCTTTTTAAAACCTTAGATAAAGCAAGAAATTAATCATTCAAAATAGGGTAGTGTAATACCCTATTAAATTTTTAAAACTTTAACTTCTTGATCTTTTGCTAATTTTGTGTCATCTATTTGCGTGATTAAAATATGCGTGTTTTCACATAAAGGTTTTAGCATACCTGAGCCAAATTTAGCTTCACTTGGTTTAAAATACCCATCGACTAATTTTCCAAAAGCAAAATCATTTCTTTGACCTTTAAAATTTAAATCTTTAGTCAATCTTGCTTTATCAAATTCCAAAAGTTCTTTACCATAAAGTAAATTGAGTATATTTTTTGCAAAAATATGTGTTGAAACTAAAGAGGCCAAAGGATTTCCTGGTAGGGCTAGAAAAAGCATATCGCTTTTGCTAAAAAGTTTTACATGCTTGCAAAGTTTAGCATTTACTTTTTCAAAAATAGGGCTAAAATCACACTCAAGCAAAGCTTGTTTGATAAAATCAGCCTCACCCACGCTAGCTCCACCACTGCTTATAAGCATATCAAATTCTTTATTTTCTAAAAGCTTTTTATATGCATTTAAATCATCTTTTATAAGTCCTAAATACTCAACATCAGCATAATCTTGCAAAATAGCATAAATTCCAAAAGCATTTGCATTATATATGCTATATTCATCAGCATTTTCCCAAGGTTCTACAAGCTCATCTCCACTTGAAAAAATCCCAATACGCATTTTTTTAACGACTTTTAGCTCATAAATTCCTTGAGCAGCAAGCATAGCTACCATACCTGAGGTGATTTTTTGCCCCTTTTTAAACAAAAGCTCTCCAAGCTTTGCTTCCTCGCCTTTAAAACGGATGGCATTGTTTTCTTTAGCATTTTTAGCATTGAGCTTTTCATCTTCAAACAAAGCTTCTTCAAACATTAAAATGGTATTTGCATTTTGAGGAATTTTAGCTCCTGTCATGATTTTATAACATTCATTTTTTTCTATAATATAATCATTTTTATCGCCTGCTAAAATGCTTCCTTTTATTTCTAGCAATTCATTCTTATGTGTATAATTTAGCGCATAGCCATCTAGGGCAGAATTATCAAAAGCGGGTAGGTTTTTTTTCACAAAAACATCTTCATATAAAATACACCCCAAAGCTTGTGTTAAATTTACTTTTTGAAATTCATTTTTTGCTTTAATTTGTTCTTTTAAAAAATTTAAAGTTGCAAAAATATCTCTCATTCTTCAAGCCTTCTTATACTTGCACCTAGTTTTTTAAATTTTTCTTCTAAATTTTCATATCCTCTATCAAGATGATAAATTCTATGAATTTTGCTTGTGCCTTTAGCTGCTAAAGCTGCTAAAATCAAAGCAGAAGACGCACGCAAATCAGTAGCCATAACATCAGCTCCCAAAAGCTCTTTAGTGCCATTTATAGTAGCAATATGCCCGTTTAATCTTATATCAGCTCCCATTCTTAAAAGCTCACTTACATGCATAAAACGATTTTCAAATAATCTCTCATCAATAATACTTGTACCATTCGCTTTTAGAGCTAAAGCCATAAATTGTGCTTGCATATCCGTTGGAAAACCTGGATATTCGCTAGTTAAAATTTCAACCGGTTTGATTTCATTAGCAGGATTTATACTAATACTATCTTCATTAATATCAAAGCTAAAACCCATTTGCTCTAGCTTTGCCAAAACTGCGCTAAGATGGCTTGCATTGACTTTTTTTAGAGTGATTTTTGAGTTAGTGATAGCTCCTGCACACAAATAAGTTCCTGCTTCAATACGATCAGGAATGATTTCAAAAGGTTTAAATTCTAAAAGTTCTCCACTTGTGCCATAAATTTCAAGCTCAGAAGATCCTATGCCCTGTATATCAAGCCCAGCCCTAGCTAAAACCTCACAAAGTTGTACCACTTCAGGCTCTTTAGCAACATTTAAAAGTCTAGTTTTGCCATGAGCTAGAGCTGCTGCCATGATGATATTTTCACTACCTGTAACAGTGATTTTATCAAACATTACATCAGCACCCTTAAGCTTTCCGCTAGCTACCACATAACCTTGCTTGATCTCAATATTAGCTCCCATTTTTTCTAAAGCTAAAAGGTGTAAATCAATAGGGCGTTGGCCTATAGCACAACCTCCTGGTAAAGAAACTTCGCAATTTCCAAATCTAGCTAGTAAAGGCCCTAAGGTAAGTATAGAAGCACGCATTTTACGCACGATGTCATATTTTGCTATGGTTTTATTTAAATGCTTTGTATTTATTTTTGCAAAATTATCTTTAAAAGTATAGTTTGCTCCTAAATTTTCAAGCAAAGAAAGTAGGGTGCAAATATCTGCTACATTTGGTAAATTTGAAATTTGAACTTCATTTTTAGCTAAAATACTTGAAGCTATCAAAGGGAGTGCAGCATTTTTTGCACCGCTTATTATCACTTCTCCGTTTAATTTTTCAACACCATCAATCTCTAAATAAGTCATTAATTTTCCTTAAAATACATACATTTAATGATATAATAATATTTTACTACAAATATTATATAAATTAATAAGATTAAAGGTATTTTTTGGGAGTTTTTCTAGTCATACTTGGTGGGATATTTTGGGCTGTAAGTGGAGTTTTGGCTGAGTATTTGTTTAAAAATCATTATTCTGCTGAATGGGTGAGTTTTTATCGTTTGCTTTTTACAGGCATTATTTTAATAATTTTGGGTGCAAAAAATTTCAAATTAAAACTACTAAAGCAAAAACAAGAACTTAGCTCTCTTTTGATTTTTTCTATCTTTGGTTTATTGATAACTCAATATGGTTATTTTAAAGCCATTTATTATACCGATGCAGGAACTGCCACGATGATACAATACAACGCACCATTAATCATAATGCTTTTTATGTGTTTTAAAAATAAAATTTTACCTAAAAAAATAGAGCTAATCGCTTTACTTTTAATACTTTTTGCCTTATTTTTACTTATAACAAATGGAGATATTAACAACTTAAAACTTGATATAAGAGGTGTTATTTGGGCTTTTTTTGGAGCTCTTGGAGTGGCATTTTATTCTTTGAGTGCTAGACTTATCATAGCAAAATATGGCTTATTTTTAATCATGGGTTTGGCTAGTTTATTTGCTTCTTTTTTGCTTTTTGTATTATTACAAGGAAATATCCCAAAACATGATTTTTCTTTAAATTCCTTTTTGGCTATGAGCGCGATTGTATTTATAGGCACAATAGGGGCTTTTTGTTTATACTTAAAAGGAGTTGAATTAATAGGAGCTTTTAAAGCTAGTATGATAGCTTGTATAGAACCTGTGGCTGCTGCTTTTATGAGTTTTTTATTTTTAGGAACTATTTATAGTGTGATTGATCTTTTTGCTTTTGCCTTAATCATTCTTAGTGTGTTTTTAAATGCTAAAAAACATTAAAATCATTGCATACTTTGCATAGCTTGAGAAAGTATTTGCATGATTTGGCCATATATACTTTGCATTTGTGCATTTAAACTTTGAATTTGAGAATTAATCATTTGAGCTTTTTGCGGATCTTGACTTGATTGTAATTTTGCATTTAATTCTGCAATTTTAGCTTGTATCTTAGCTAACTCGCTATAAAGCTTGCTTAATTGATCTTCAGATTCACTGTTATTTTGATTATCTTTAACACTTTTTTCAAGCTCTTTCACACCTTGTGTAAACTTAAATTCTATAAAATTCTTATTTTCTTTGCTTTCTTTTTCTTCTTTTTGAGTGTTTAAAATATAAGGATTAATTTTACTAGCATAATCATTTATTTGCATGATATATCCTTTCTTTAAGGATATATCGGATTTTTTTATAAAAATTTAAGTTCTATCGTGAAGTTTTTTTGCTACTTCTGCAGCTAATTTTAGTTTTTCATTGTCAAAGTGTGTGTAAATTCTTGAAGTATTTAAACTTGCATGGCCTAGTGCTTCTTGGACTAAAACTAAATCTTTTTGTTTTTTATAAAGTAGGGTAGCAAAAGTGTGTCTTAGCATATGAGCTCCGTTTTTTTGCTTGCGAATTCCTGCTTTAAATAAAATTTGTTCTACTATACGCGAAACATAAGCTTGGGTTAAGGCTTTACCATTGCAATTGACAAATAAAAGTCCATCACAAGAAAGATAATTTACCTTTACATCTTTTAAAAGATGTTCTATAAGCTCTTTTTTAATCATCACAACGCGGTATTTATTGCCTTTAGCTCTAATACGTATGATATAAAGATCATTTTCTTCGCTAATGTCTTTTAATTTTATATTAATAGCCTCGCTAACCCTAATTCCTGTAAAAATGATGATTTTAATAATCAAACGATTGCGTATAGTGTTGCTTTTAAAATCTGTATTATCAATAGCATCTAAAAATTTACTCACTTCATCTTCGTTCATATATTCAGGCAGTTTAACTCCTTTAGAACCACTTATACCCGCCCAATTTTTAAGGTTGATATCAAAAATATGTGCTTTTTGATCTTCTTCGTTTTGTTTATCTAAAAATGCAAAAAAATTAATCACAGCTATACGATAATTTTTCTTACTCGCATCAGATAAAGAAGCACTAATACTTGCTAAAATTTCCACTAAAAGCTCTTCATCGATTTGTTTAAGTGAATAAAGCTTGTAAAATAACAAATACTCATAAAGTTTTTTCAAAGGATTAAAATACGTATTTACACCGCTAAGTCCTGCATTTCTTGCTTTTTTTACATAAGCATCAAGTTCTTGTATATTTTTAACACCCTTGCTTAAGGCTAAATTTACTACAGCCAAAGCTTGAGGGTCTTTTAATTCCTTATTTGATAAAGAATTAAGCTTAAATTTCACATATCTACAAAGCCAAAATAAAAAGGACTTTTCAAAATTTTCTTCACAATCTAGAGGATATTTCATCACTCATTCTCCAAGGCTTTCAAAGTAGCCATTTTTGCATGAATATATGCGCTATCAAATAGCTTTTTAGAGCTTTCTTTTACAATTAAACCAAGTTCAGTACAACCCAAAATTACTCCTTGAACCTCCGGAAATTGAGCAATCAAATCATCTAGATATTTTTTTGAGTCTTTATTTATAATACCTTTGCAAAGCTCATTAAAAATAATATCATTAAGCTTTAAAATATCATCATTTTTGGGAATAAAAACTTCGATCTTTGAGTTAATTAAAAGTTGTTTATAAAAATCTTCTTGCATAGTGTATTTTGTCCCTAACAATAATACTTTATTTATATTTTGCTCTTGAAGCTCTAAAAGCATAGCTTTAGCTATATGTAAGATAGGAATTTGAATATTTTTTTGTATATTTTCATAACATTTATGCATAGTATTAGTACAAATTAATATAAAATCAACTCCGCATTTTTGCAAAAGTAGGGCATGTTGGGTTAAAATTTCACTTGCTTTTTGCCAATCATTCTTGCGTTGACATTCTTCTATTTCTTCAAAATCAACGCTAGTTAAAACTATCTTAGCACTGTGTAATTTTCCCAATTTTTCATTTGTTAATTTATTGATTATTTCATAATAGCTAAGTGTGCTTTCATAACTCATTCCACCTATTAAACCTATGGTTTTCAAACTTTTTTCCTTTAAAAATTAATATAAAAATTATAAAAAAATCTTACTTAAAAAATATCAAGCTATAATTATAAAAACAAAATAGGGTGATAATATGTTTTTTAAGAAAAAAACCGCGCAAAAGCAAGCAAACCAAAGCAATACCTCAAAACAAAATAATACTTCAAATGACTTTGCACAAGAAAAAAGACTTTATGAATTTAGAGAAAATATGAAAAAACTTAGCAAAGATGAAAATAGTGCTAAACTTTTAGCAAGACAACTTTCAAGATTAATCCAAAAATCCAAATAAAACCAAAAATTCCATACAAGCTAAACTTTTATATTTATTTTCCTTTTTACTCATCATTTTAGCTTTTTTAGTCTATAAAAATATTTTAACTTAAACTTAATATATATGTAAAATTATATGATAAATAGTAAAATCTTGAAATTATATATATTTTGTATTGAAAACTATAATTTTCAAACTTTTATATTTATCTACACTTTCATAAGTAAAATATATTTTAAAATACCTATATTATAGTATCTTAAAGCATTTTAATTTTTGAGTGAACATAACTTATCCATAAAAAAATAAGTATAATTTTTTGAAAAATATTATAAGTTATTTTATGTAGCTATGAAAGACTAAAGATGTATATTTTTTATTTCAACTAAATTTTAGTTTGTATTTTTACTTAAATAAAATTGAAGTTTAAAAATGTAGATTAGTGATTTTCTTGACTTTTAGGATAATCAAAAAACACAACTTCTCCGCTATGTTCTTTTATATCTTTAAATTCTTTTATATCAAATTGCATACATAAAATAGCAGAAGTTGGAAAGTTTTCTAAATCTATATGAGCTAAATATTCACAAAGTTCTTGCAATAAAGGATTGTGCATAATTAGCACTACCCTACTCTCTTTTAATTCTTTTATAAAATTTAATACATCTTCTAAATTACCATCATAAAAGTTTTTTTCTATCTTGATATCTTTTTCTTTTAAAGAAAAGCTTTTGCAGAGTTTTTGCGCTGTTTTTATACAACGCCTAGCAGGACTTGAAATGATACTTTGGGCTTTAAATTCTAAATCTTTAATCCTATAAATCATAGTTTTTAGATCATCTTTTCCACTAGAACTAAGCTCTCGTTGTAAATCTTGTTCATAATTTTCTTTTTGAGCCTTAGCATGACGGATAAAATAGATATATTTCATTTTATAACCTTAAATTTACCCAAAAGATATCCGCATATAAAGCCAAAAATATGTGCATACCAAGCTATATTTACACCCATAAAAATAGGTATAAAACTCATTAATAATATAGCTACGATAAGTCCTTTAGTGGCGGTTTTATCCAAATATGCATAATATCCCATTAAAACACATATAGCACCACTTGCACCCACTACATTTACAAAACTACCATCAAAACTTAAATACACATAAAAAACACTAAGCAAAGAGCAAAGAATTCCGCCAATTAAATAAAGCAAAGCAAATTTAAAGCTTTTTAAGTATTTTTCCAGCATAGAGCCAAATTGAAAAAGCACTATCATATTTAAAATCAAATGAGGCCAATTTCCATGCATAAACATTGAGCTTAGAATTTGCCAGTAAAATCCTTGAAAGAAAAATAAATTTAAACCTAAAATAGCATCTAAATTTAAGGTTCCAAAATAAAGATAATTCACAAAGACAAATATCACAACATTTAAAGCAATTAGAAAAGAAGCTATCATTACCCTACTTTGTATTTTTAATAATTATAACAAAAAGCTATTTAAATTCTAGCTTACACATAAAATTCACACTAATAAGATACAATATCGTCAAAAAATAAAATAAGGTTAAAAATGAAAAAACTAGCTTTTGCTTTTTTGATCACTCTAAATACCCTTAATGCAGGTATAGTTATAGCACCTGATTCTTTACCGGTAAATATCAAACAATTTATCAAAGATTATTTTAATGCAGAAATAGGCCTAGTAGAACAAGATGGTTATTCTTATGAGATTTATTTAAGTGATGGAAGTGAGATTGAGTTTTCGCTTAATGGAGAATTTAAAGAGGCTGAAAATTTCAGCTCGTTAAATTATGCGATTTTACCTTTAACAATACAAAATACCATCAAAAATATCTACCCTAATACAGCAATCATAGAAATAGAAAGAAAAATTTCTTATTATAAAATCAAACTAAACAATCAAATGAAGCTTTACATAGACGATAATGGAACAATTTTAAGACAAAAATTTGATGATTAAATGCTTATTTGATTTTACTCAAATAAGCAAGTTTTGAATTTTTCTTCCAAAAAGGTTTTAATTCATCAAAATTTATAAAAACTTCAACTGCTCCTGTTGAATATGGAGCTATCTCATAAGGTTCCCATATAAAATTTAATCCATCTTTTCTTACTTCAAAAATTTCACTCATTTTAAGTTCTTTAATATCAAATAATTCATTTTCACTGTATAAACTTAAAATCTTTTGCTTAATCATATTCTGAAAATCTTCACTTTCTATTTTTAACTCATTTTTTATATTTATAAGTTTCATATCATCAATACTATAAGTTTTTCTTAAAAAATTAGTCATACCATGAGCACCACCTTTATATTCATAAATATTTTTTCCTAAAGAGATAATATGCTCATCTTGGTAAAACATATAAGCTTGAGAAAAAAACTCATTATTAGAAATGTTTTCTTTACTCCATTTTTCAAAGCTTTCTTTTGCTTTTTGTTTTAATGAATTTTTATCTAAATTCTCATTAAAGTCATCAATAATTTTATTTAATTTTTCATTTTTACTTGTTGATTTTAAAATATCTTCACTAAAGTCAAATTCTATAGTTTTATTGACATCTAGTTGTTTTTGTTCTTTAAGTGATAGCTGATTAATCATCGTATTTGTCTTGCTGGCTAAAAAACTAAATTCTTTTTTTACTTCATCTATTTTGCATAAAGCATCAAATTTATTTTTATGCATATCTTTTAAAACGCAAGTTCCAAAATCTGCTATATCTATATAATATTCATCATTCTTAGCACTACCCCAAAAACTGTATTGTTTTTGTTTTGTTTGGACAAAACCATAACTAGTGTTACTTTTAATGGAACTATATAAGTAAATATCAAATTCCTTTCCTTCTAAAATATTTAATGTAAATGTATTTTCATTATATGCATATAAACTCGCACATAAACCTAAATTTAATATTATTTTTTTAATCATTCAATCCCCTTCTTGTGTTCTTATAATTAAACTTTTTGGTAGTTTAAAATACTCAATCCATTCTTGTTCTTTTTGTCTCATTTGTCCTTGATCTACCTCATGATCATAACCTTGCAAATGAAGCATAGCATGTATAAAAAGCAATGCCATCTCTTCTTCATTGCTGTGTTTATATTCCATTGCTTTTTTACTTACTTCATCTAAATTTATCACAATACTACCAAGCAAATTTTCACAATTTTGCACTAAAGGAAAAGACAAAACATCTGTAGTTTTATCTACTCCTCTTTGGTTAAGATTAATTTCATGCATAGTTTTTTCATCTACCAAAACAAGTTCTATATTTTGATCACTCATTTTTTGAGCAATTTTTTCAAGAAAAGAAATATCCATTTCTTCTTCGCAAAAAATCATTATTATCCTTTTGATTTTATAATTTCAAATTATATCAAAATTAAGGAAAAGTATGAAAAAAGCTCTTTGTATTATAAGTGGTGGTATGGATAGTACTTTATGTGCGTATTTAGCCAAAAAAGAAGGATATGAAATCATTGCTTTGCATTTTGATTACAATCAACGCACCATGCTTAAAGAAAGAGAATGTTTTAATAAAATTTGTGAAAAACTTAACATAAAAACAAAATATATTTTAGATGTTTCATTTATAGCAAATATTGGTGGTAATTCTTTAACGGATTTAAATTTAGAAATTCCCAAAGAAAAGCTACACGAAAAAGAAGTTCCAAATACTTATGTTCCTTTTAGAAATGGTATTTTTTTATCTATTGCAGGAGCCATAGCTGAAAAAGAAAAATGCGAAAGTATTTTCATAGGAGTAGTACAAGAAGATAGTAGTGGTTATCCTGATTGTAGTGCAAATTTCATACAAAAAGCAAGTGAGTTTATCAATGAAGGCACAACAAAAACTTGTAATGTTACAATTAAAACCCCATTAGTTCATCTAAGCAAAGGACAAATAGTTGAATTAGCTTTAAAAGAAAAGGTAGCCTTAGAATACACTTGGTCTTGCTATGAAAGAGAAGATAAAGCTTGTGGCAGATGTGATAGTTGTTTATTAAGATTAAAAGGCTTTAAAGAAGCCAATGTGAAAGATTTTATAGAGTACATTTAAAATTTACTTTCATTTTATTTTTGTTTGTATAATAGATTTTACAAATTAAAAAAGGAGAATTAATGAAAAAAATACTACTTGGTTCATTTTTAGCTGCTTCAATTTTAGCAAGCAATGCTTTAAGTAAAGAATTTATTCTAGATAAAGCTCATACAAATGTAGCTTTTAAAATCAAGCATTTGCAAATTAGTAATGTAAATGGAAATTTTAAAGACTATGATGCAGTGGTTGATTTTGATAGTACTAAATTTGAATTTAATAAACTTCAAGCAAATGTAAAAGTTGCTTCTATAAATACTGAAAATAAAGCAAGAGATGCCCATTTACAACAAGATGATTTTTTCAAAGCAAAAACTCACCCAAACATCACTTTTACTATGAGCAAATATGAAAAAATTTCTAATGAAAAAGGTAAGATGTATGGCTCTTTAAATATTGCTGGTGTAAGTAAAGATATTGTTTTAGATACTGAAATTGGTGGGGTTATTAAAACAGATAGTGGTAAAGAAAAGGCAGGATTTACTTTACAAGGACAAATTAAAAGAAGTGATTTTAAATTTGCTCCAGATACCTCTAGCTTGACACTTAGTGATGAAGTGCAAATCAACATCGAAGCAGAAATTAACGAAAAATAATTCAAAAAAAGCATTTTACATTAAAGTAAAATGCTTTTAATTTATTTAGCTAACCAACCTTCTTTTTCCCATACTTTTTGCGCTTCTTTGCTTTGTGTAAATTCTATAAATTCAGTTACTTTTGGATTTTTTAAACCTTTTTGTGTTGGTACTATTTCAGCAGCTCTATAAATAATTGAGTTTTTATCTGCTTTTATAAATTTATTTTCTTTCTCACCAACTGCTTTAATCCAATGTGTCCAAATGATTAAAGCATCGATATTTGGATTATTTTTCCACTCATCAACTGCTGCTTTTGAATTCTTAGCATACACTTTGATGTTTTTTCTAAGTTTTTCTAGGTTTTCGATTTTTCCTATTTTTAAAGCCATATCTTCATACAAGCCAACCTGCCCTGCTCCATCAACTACCATAACATTAACACCATCTTTTAAAAGGTCTTCAAATTTTTTAATTTTTTTAGGGTTATTAGCTCTTACTATCATACCTGATCCTCTAGCATTTAAAACCTGAACATCTTGTATTTTGATTTGTTTTGACATAGCTTTAACAAATCCATCCATCATAGATGTGTTACCAGAATAAATGATATCAGCATCCATTTTGGCTTGTTTGATCCATTTAGGTGTTGGCCCTGCATTAACGATAACTTTTTCTCCGCTTTTTGCTTCAAATTGTTTAGCAAGTTCTTTTAAAACAGGAGCTGGACCGCCTGGGCCATAAACTAAAATTTCAGCATTCAATGCAGCTGCAGCAAATAAACTTAAAAATAAAAATTTTTTCATATTTTTCCTTTAAATTAATAAAATAAAATTAGAAATATAGCTTTTTAAAGTATATATTTTTTTAATCAAATAAATTAATATTTTTTTCATAGACAGAAAAACATTCCAAAAAGTCTTCTATGTTTTCTTTTATCAAGCAATATCTAAAGTCAAGAAAATTTTTTAATTCTTTTAAATTTGTATAAGAAAAATCACAAAATAAAGAATTTTTTAATGCGGTTTTAAAACCCTTAGTGTCTTGAAGTTTTTGTGCTATAAAGTCAAAATCCTCATCATTTTCCACGAGTAAAATCACCCTAGAGCTACCTCCAAAAACACAAATTTCATTTTTTGAGTTTAAAAAATAGGCTTTAAAAAGTTCTAATTTTTTATCATTAAAACTAAAGGGTAATTTTTGACTTTCTATAAATTCAATAAAACTAGCAAAAATATCTGCATAAAAAAATGCAAATTTTAAATCTTTAAAATACAAATTTTTACAAAGTAAGCTCGTTTGAAATAAAGATTTTGAGCCTAAAATTTCATATTTACAAGCTTTTAAGGTATGAAAATTTGATTTTAATTTTAAAATAAATTTTTCATCATCAGAACAAAAGAAAGTTTTTTCTTTAGAATTTTTTAAAAGATCAAAATCTAATAAAATATTTGAATTTAAGACTTTAAAATTAAAGGCTTTTGCAAATTTTAATTCTATATGATTACAACATATAAATTCATAAGATTTTTCTTCGC
This sequence comes from Campylobacter sp. CNRCH_2014_0184h, assembly GCF_025772985.1. NCBI lineage: Bacteria > Pseudomonadati > Campylobacterota > Epsilonproteobacteria > Campylobacterales > Campylobacteraceae > Campylobacter > Campylobacter sp. CNRCH_2014_0184h. The sequence continues at coordinate 345,637 of NZ_JAKMTB010000001.1, forward strand.
ATAAAAATCTAAAAAGCCTAAAAATAGCTTCTTCAAGATCATCAACTTGAAGATAAAACACATCTTTATCTTCAAGATTTAATTTCTCCTCACTTACTATAACATAAGCTCCAAGTTTTATAGCAAAACTAGCTTGTTCATTATTCTTAGCAAAAAATACACTTGCTTGTTTGACTTTGTTTAAATCTATACTAAAATCATAAACACTAGAAGTTGCTCCATAGTTTAAAACTTGGGCATTAACAAGCTCAATAAAATTAGAAATATTCATTTAGCCTATTAAAGCTCCATTTTCGATAAAGCTTTGTGGACTAATTAAAACTAATTTACCATTTTTTTCTGCACTTAAAATCATACCTTGGCTTTCATGGCCAAAAATTTTAGCTTTTTTTAGATTAGTAATAACACAAACTTGCTTACCTATTAACTCACTAGCTTTATAAAATTTAGCAATACCCGAAAGCACTTGTCTTAGTTCGCCATTTTCAAGTTCAAGCTGAAATTTTAAAAGCTTTTCACTGCCTTCTATATTTTGACAATCTTTTACTAGTGCTACTTTAATTTCAATTTTTTTAAAATCATCAATTTTAATTTGAGCTAAACTTGGCTTCTCTTCTACTTTTTCTTCTTTTTTGTTTTCTTGGGTTAATTCAACTTTTGGAAATAAAGCCTCACATACACTTGATTTTAAATCGCATAATTGATTGTTTAAAATTAGTTTTTGATAGTTTTCGTTTGAAATTTCAAAATTTAAAGCTTTGGCAATTTTTAAAGCTGTTTTTGGCATAGCAGCTGAAAGTAAAATAGTAACTTTTGTTAAAATATTAGCACATAAAGCTACTAAGGCATTAGCTTTTTGCATTTGATCATTTTTAATTAAATTCCAAGGCTCATACCTACTAATACTTAAATTTGCTAAAGATAAAGCCTTAAAAAGTTCTTCTAAATAGCGATTTGGCTGGATATTTTCTAAAGCATTGATTGCATTATCTAAATACTCTTTACATTCATTTAATTCTTGATTAAAATACAAATTCACATCTTTACAATCAATAATATTTTGAGAATACTTAGCACTCATGCCGATAATTCTATTTAATAAATTTCCAAGCTCATTGCTTAATTCTGCATTGATTCTAGTGATTAATGCTTTTTGTGAAAAATCCCCATCATTGCCAAAAGGAACTTCTCTGAGTAAAAAATATCTAAAAGCTTCTAAACCAAAAGTATCTGCTACTTCTTTAGGTGCTACTACATTACCTTTAGATTTGCTCATTTTTTCACCATCTTTAGTCCACCAGCCATGTACTGCTACAAATTTAGGCAAAGGAAGTTCTAAACTCATCAAAAACGCAGGCCAATACACTGCATGAAAACGCAAGATATCTTTACCTACAAAATGAATATGAGCAGGCCATAGATCCATATTTTTATCATCAAGTCCATAACCCAAAGCACTCACATAATTCATCAAAGCATCAAGCCAAACATATACCACATGTTTTTCATCATTTAGTTCTTTTGGAAGCTTTATACCCCATTCAAAACTCGTTCTTGTAATAGAAAGATCTTTTAAACCACTTTCTACAAAGTGGATTAATTCATTAGCCTTATTTTTAGGTAAAATCGGCTCTTTTTCTTTATACCATTTAAGAATTTGATCTTGATATTTAGAAAGCTTGAAAAAATAACTTTCTTCTTTTAAAAGCTGTGTTTTTTTACCACAATCTGGACAATGACACTCATTTACAAGCTGAGTTTGGGTAAAATAACTCTCACAAGAAACACAATAAAAGCCTTCATAAGTTCCTTTATAAATATCACCTTTATCAAACATTTTTTTAAATGCTTTTTGTACGCTTAACTTGTGATTTTCATCTGTAGTTCTGATGAAATAATCATAAGAAATCTCAAACTCATCCCAAAGTTTTTTAAATTTAGCACTAATTTCGTCTGCATATTCTTTAGGGGTAAAATTTCTAGCACTAGCAGCTTGCTCTATCTTTTGACCATGTTCATCTGTACCTGTTAAAAAGAATGTTTTTTCTCCTTGCAAGCGATAAAATCTAGCCAAAGTATCTGCTATAATCGTAGTGTAAGCATGACCAATATGAGCCACATCATTTACATAATATATCGGAGTAGTAATATAACGCATTTTCAACCTTTAATTAAAAATCAAATCCACCTTCTTTACCTTTAGACATACTCTTATAAACTGCATCAATATACTCTTTTCTTAAAGAGCATTCAAAAATCATAGAGCAAGGTAAACAAGATTTTAAGTTTTTATCATTTTGACAAGCTTGAAGTTCATTTTTTTTAGCTTCTAAAGCTAGTTCAAATTCATCTTTAACTTCAGCCATTAAAGCCCTTTATAAGCTTGTTTTAGTTTTTCAATTTCATATTTTGAACCCAAAAAGCATGGCGTACTTGCATGGATTTTTTCAAATTCTAAATCAAGTAAAGAGTTATTTTCTCCATTAGTAGAAAGCCCTCCTGCTTTTTCAAAAATAAAAGCAAAAGGAAATACCTCAAAATATGCTCTTAATTTTCCATTTGGCGCATCGCTTGTTGCGGGATATGAAAATAATCCTCCACCTTTGAGTAAAATTTGGTGTAAATCACTCACCATAGCACCTGAATATCTTAAGCGATATCCTTCATCAAATAAAGCTTTTATAAAAGCTCTATGAGTATTTGACCAATTTTTTTGTGTCCCGCCGCTTGCATTTAATTTGCCTTTTTCGTTTAATTTTAAATCCTTAACAAAAACAAATTCATCATTTTCATTTAACCTATAAAGCTTAGGAGTATCTATGCATACTATAAGCTCTAAACGCACACCATAAATAGCATAAACTGCTGCTTTTAGATTTTTTGCACTAGCCTTTTGCTCATAAATAGCAAAAATAGAACCTATAGCAAAATTCACATCTACCAAAGATGAGCCATCTAAAGGATCATAAGCAACAATGTATTTTTCATTTTCATTGATTAATAATTGTTCTTGTTTTTCTTCACTAATTAAGCTTTTTATACCTTTACTTTGCTTTAAAATTCTAGTGATAATCTCATCGCTTTTTACATCAAGTTTTAATTGATTATCTCCAGTAGCATTTTGAGAAGTAGTATAATCAAAATCTTTTAAATATCTAAGTTCTTTTGAAATTTCAATCACTGCTTTTTGTATATCGTTAATTAATTCTTGCATATTTTACCCCTATACTTTTTTTGAATTTTTTAATACAAAATCACAAATACTTTCTAAATCATCCAAATAAAGCCAAGTTAAATTTTTATTTTCGATTTTCTCATAGCTTGCAATAGCCTTAGAATAAGCAAAATAGCTCTCATCCACTTCTTTGCAAAAAACACTAATTCTTGGCATATCTAAGGTTTTTAAGCCCTCTATAAATAAAAAATCAAATTCTCCTAGTTTGGAAATAGCTTCATCTAAAGTACTTGGAGAATGTGTAAATAAAGTTGTCCTTGTAGGGCTTAAAACCATTACATCAGCACCACTTTGAAAAAATTTAAAACTATCTTTTTTTGCTATATCAAAACTTGCTTTATCTTTTGGATCATGTTTTATAATACATACTTTATAATTTTGTTCCATAAAATATTTAGCAACTTGGGTTATTAAAGTTGTTTTACCTGAATTGGAAGGCCCACTAAAAGCCATTGCTAATCTTTTCATAACTTCCTTAAATCAAAGAAAATAAACAAAATTATATCTTTTTAAAAGTTAAAAGCTTATAATTATAAAAAAATTAGGAATAAAATATGAAAAAAATTTATATGATTATTTTTTTAACACTTATTTTTACTGCATGCTCAAATAAAACTCAAAAACAAAGTGAAATCGATTTAAAAAGCCAAACTCTTATGTATGCACAAAAAATCAATTTTAATTATAAAGATAATAGAGTAGTTGCTTTGTTAAGTTATCTAAATCCTGTATTAGATGAAAAAAGCCAAAAAGAAGTTTTTGTGCTTAGTTTTTTACCAAATATCAATATCAAACAAGAACAAATTTCAATACTCATAGATGGAGAAAAAACTAACTTAAAAGCCTTAGATCAAAATGATGAGTTGTTTAAATATATCATCAAAAGTGATTATGCAAGCTATTACAAAATCACCCTTGATGAGTTGATACAAAAACCTATTTTAAAACTTGATTTGTGTTTTGAGAATCAGTGTTTTGAGTTAAAGTTTCAAAAAATTTCGAAATCGGTGTATTATCGTTCAGAAGATGCAAATACACAATATAATTAGCTAAAACCTTTTTAGCATACACCCTACTTTCTGCATAAGGAACAAGCTCCATAGATAAAAATGGTTCGTACTTTCCCGCTCTAAACATATCTTCTCTTTTGAGCATTCTAGTAGTAAATCCTATACCTCCATTATAAGCATAAGCCACAAATACCGGAGAATTAAGCTTAGATTCTAAATAATCTAAATGATGATTTGCAAAAGTATAGGCTGTTTTTGGATCAAAAAGCATATCTTGGTCAAAATTTGGAATTTGCAATTCTTTATTGCCTATATGATTAGCTAAAAATGGAATAAATTGCATAATACCTAAAGCATAAGAGGTTGAAATGGCTGTTGGGATAAAACGGCTTTCTTGTCTAGCTAAAGCTAAAATCATAGCCTTTCTTTGTGTAGAATAATCTTTTAAATACTCAAAATAAGGCATAATGAAATAATGTTTTTTAAAACCCTCAGCTCTTTCTTTAATATAAGCATAAATAGCGATATTTTCTTTAGTATAAAAATCTTTTGCAAGCTTTTCTAGCTCATTAGGAGTACCTTTTGCAATTTCTTTTGCAAGTTTTTGCCAAGCAAAAGGATCTTTCATATCAAAATCATTTTTTTGTTTTTTTGGACTTAATTCTTCTATTTTAGGCAAAGGCAAGCCCTTTAACTCCCTTGCATAAAGACTATAAATATTTAAAGAATCACTTTGAGCAAGCTCATCAAGATACTTTTTATCTTGAGTGATTAAATAAATCCAAAAATTTGCATTATCTACTAAAGGCTTACTTTTAAAAGTATCTTTTGCTACTTGGAAAAATTCCAGTGCTTTTTTATCGTCATTTTCTAAAATAGCATTCACACCTAAGTAAAATGCATTATCTTGAAAAGTTAAATTTGCATCTACATTAACTAAAGATTTTCTTATCAATGGACTTTTTTTCTTAATGATAATTTCTTTTACAAAATTTGTAAATTCTTTTTCTTTTGCTAACTCATCAACAAAATCTTTTTCTAAAAAAAAATCCTTTTTATCTTTTAAAAAGCCATAAATTTTATAAAAATTTGCACTATCATAATTTAAAACCGCATAACTTAGAGGATCTTTAGCATTAAAAGCTTCTAAAAGCTTTACTAAATTTGGATTATCTTGCGGGATAATTTTTTTCATCTCATTACGCGTTGAAGTATTAAGATCTTGTATAAAAGTTAAACTGTTTAATCTTATAAGCTGACAAGTAGCATTAGCATCTAAGATATTTTGCGCATTAAATTTATAACAAGCTTCATATTCTTTATTATATCCCAAAGGTGGAATAATCGTTTCAATAGCATTTTTAATACGCCCTACATAACGATAAATATGCTCTTTTAAACCTTCAACTTCTTCTTTTCTAAATTCATTTTTTTCCAATAAACGATATAAATAATAATCCTTAGCTAAAGAATTTGGTCTTTGCTCTAATTCTTTATAAGAATACATCGCACTATTTGCAAAAACTACTCCGGCTAAAAGTAATACCACGCTTTTTTTCAACACTTATAAACTTCCTAAAATTAAATTTGATAAAAATATTTGGATAAATTTTAATCCTAAAATAATAATCAAAGGTGCTAAATCAATACTTCCTATAGTAGTAGGGATAAATCTTCTTACAAAAGCATAAGCAGGATTAGTTAAACGATATAAAATTTGTACTATAGGATTATATGGATCAGGCCTTACCCAAGAAATTAAAGCAGCAATAATTATAATCCATACATAAATTTCAATCACTAAAGAAAAAATTTGCACCAAAGATACAATCAAACTTGTTCCAACTCCCATTTTACTCCTTTATAATTTCTTTAACAAAAGGCTTGATTAGAGTATAAATTTCACTCATTTCAGGTCCATGGGTAACCCCTGTTAATACTAAACGCAAAGGCATAAAGAAATTTTTACCTTTTAAATTTGTTTTTTCCATCAAAATCTTTTTAAACTCATCATATTCTTGAGGTAAATCCAAATCTTTTAAAATCTCTTTAATCAACTTACACTCATTTTCAAATTTATTATAATTTTTAACTGCAAAAATGGCTTGTATTTTTTCTCTTATCTCATTTAGTGTGCTAGCTTCTTGAGTATAAAATTTTGCAAGCTCCGCTACATCTTTGCCTAAATTTAACAAAGAATTTAATTTATCATTATCAAGCATTTTTATATGCTCACGATTAATTTGCATTAAACGCTTAGTATCAAATCTAGCAGGAGATTTTGAAACTTTTTTCAAATCAAACCATTCTATAGCTTCTTCTAAAGTAAAAATCTCTTTTGGAGTTTTATTGCCTAAAAGGATTAAATAATTTGCAATAGCACTTGCTAAATATCCATTATCAAGCATCCATTTTACACTAGAATGAGCCTCTCTTTTACTCATTTTAACACCCTCTTCATTTAAGATGATAGGTAAATGTGCATAAGTCATGCTTTTATCATAACCCAAACTTGCTCTAATATGCTCTTGCTTAGGAGTATTTGAAACATGATCTTCTCCCCTTATAATACAAGTAACACCTTCTAACATATCATCAACCGCACAAGCAAAATTATAAGTTGGGGTTTTATCCGCTCTCATAATCACAAAACTATCAATATCTTCAGGATTAAAACTAATCTCACCTTTAATATAATCAGTAAATTTCATTTGAGATTGAGGTTTTTTAAGACGAATTACAAAAGGTTTCTCACAATTTAACACATCAATATCTGCTAATTTTTCACAAGTGCCATCATATCTATATGCTTGATTTTTACTTTTAGCTAATTCTTTTTTATGCGCTAACTCATCCTCAGTACAAAAACAAGCAAAAGCTTTTTTTTCACTTACTAGCTTTAAAGCCATTTGACGATGAAATTTCAAATTTTCACTTTGTACATAATAATGCTGCCAAGTTATACCAAATTCTTTCAAAATAGCTTTTATTTCTTCTTCTTTTCCAGCAATATTTCTAGCATTATCCGTATCTTCAATACGCAAAATAAAATCTGTATTTTCTTGTCTTGCTTTAATATAATTAAACAAAGCTGCTCTTAAATTTCCAATATGCATATCTCCAGTAGGCGATGGTGCAAACCTATACATTATTTATCCTTTTAAAACTTTTTTATCATTATACAATTAAATACTTGCTATTTATTTTAAAAAAACAAAGTTCACACAAAATTCACTCAATATTTATATGATTTCACAAATAATTCAATTTAAAGGACAAAAAATGAAATTAAAAATAGCTTTAATGGCATTAGCTCTAGCAAGTTGTGTTTTTGCAAGAGATATGGTTGTAGGTGTAAATGCTTTACCAGCAAATTCTAAAAATTTTATACAAAAACATTTTACAGGCTCAAACATAGCTTTAGTTAAACAAGATATTGATAGTTTTGATGTTTATTTAGACAATGGAACTGAACTTGAGTTTTTTATCAATGGAGATTGGAAAGAAATTGATGCAAAATACAGACCAATTGATACTTCTTTTTTAAGTCCAAATGTTTTAACAACGATTAAGAAAATGCACCCAAATGCAAGTATAATTAAAGTTGAAAAAGAAATTCAAGGTTATAAATTTAAACTAAATAATATGATGGAAATTTATACTGATGTAAATGGAAATTTCTTAGGACAAAAATTTGATGATTAAAAATTAAGCTAAGCTTTTGCTTAGCTTTTATAAGAATTTAGAGCAAGCTCTTGTATATTATAATTAGCAACTCTCTCATAAGTAAAGCCTTTTTTCTCTAAAAAATCAAGTAAAATTTTCTCCATTTTTTCTAAAGCACTCAAGACTTCTTTTGAAAGTTTAAAACTCAATGGTTCTATGCGCTTTGGCACACAGGCTAAAATTTGAGTTTTAGGTAAATCTCCCATAAGCTCCATATATTGTAAAGTTTGAAGCATCTCAACCTCATGTGCACTACCACTCCAATTAACTTTTTTTGGCATTGCATCATAAGGAAAGAAAAAAATATCTCCGATCTTAGCATCATCTGCTGCAATACAATCAATCACAACCATTTCATCATATTCAGCTATAATATAACTAAGTTGTAAAGCCAAAGTTCCACCATCTACAAAGCTCACTGAGTCTTTTTCGTGATAAAACTTATAATTTTTTTCTAAAAGTTTGCAAAGATGAACGCCTAAGCCCTCATCTGCAAACATAATATTACCAATACCTAAGATTAGAAGTTTCAATGATTTTCTCTTACAAATTTATAACCACTAAAGATAGCATCTAAAGCACCATCTTTACCTTTAACTGAGTTAAACACAGCCATATAAATATGCACTGGAACAAAAATCAACACAATCCACATTAAAATTCTATGGTAGGTTCTAACATCAGCTAATCCACCTAACATTACTTCAATAGGTCTTAAGATGTTATATAAAAATCCACCCAAGCCTTCATGATATACATGCATATAAAGGATTAATCCTGTTAAAATAAGTCCAAACATAACAAGATAAAAGAAAAAATAAGTTACAAATTGCAAAGGATTATATACACCTTGTAAATGCGGATGCTTTCCTAAAAAAATGTAAAATTTAATCTGCTCTATCCATAATTTTACATTAAAAATATCTTTTATGCTTTTTCTCTCACCATCACTTTTTGAATCAAAAAAGAACAAATATGTTTTAAAAATCACACAAGCTATTAAGATAAATCCAAAAATTTGGTGCACCATGCGGTATTTTGCCTGCATAAATAAAGTTGGTTCAGATGAAATAGATGGAGATTGAAATACATAAGAAATATAATATCCAGTCCCTACTAAAATCACGATCGCAACTGCTCTTAACCAATGTGTAAAACGAAGGCCAATACTAAATTCGTATTCAGCCTTTCTGTTTGATTTTAAGGAATGTTTAGAATCCATACTAAAGTCCTTTCCTTATAAATTTACATTAACTTTATACTCGCTAAGATTATTGCCTTTAGTATCCATTACATGCACAGCACATGCTATACAAGGATCATAAGAGTGAATAGCTCTTATTACTTCTAAAGGTTGTTTAACATCAGCTAGTTTCATACCGATAAGACATTGCTCATAGCTACCGCCTACTCCATTTGCATCTTTTGGACTTGCATTCCAAGTAGAAGGTACCACTGCTTGCCAATTTTCAATTACACCATTTTTAATTCTACACCAATGACTCAACGCACCGCGAGGCGCACTTCCCATAAATCTACCTTTGTATTCTTTATTTTTATCGATTACATAAGTAGCACAAGTGCTTTCGTCTGTTTTTAAATTTTCAACTAAAGAATTAAATGCTTTTAAACCATGATCAGCAATGATTTTAGCTTCAATCGCTCTAGCACCTGTTCTTCCTAAAGTACTCATAAGTGCTTTAACTGGTAAATTTGTGGTTTTTAAGAATGAATCAACCGCTTCTACTACAATTTTATTACCCTTAGCATAATTTACTAAAATATTTGCTAATGGTCCAACTTGCATAGGTAAATTTTCATATCTTGGAGCTTTAATCCAGCTGTATTTACCTTTAGTATCAAATACCTTACTATGAACCATATTACCTTTATCATCAATGCTTTCACCATCAATTAAGCCTGTATAGTTTGGATTAGTTTTGCCATCATAAGGATGTAAAGCTTCATTGTCTGCATACCATGATCTTGTAGCTTCTTCAGTGATTTTAGCTTCATCTACTTCTTCAACCTTACTCAAATCACCATTTCTAATAATACCACCTTCAAACAGCCACTCATCGCTAGAAACTTGGAATTCTTTTTCGGTATAGAAATTATTTACCCCTACATCATTTAATACACTTGCTTCTTTAGAATAAGCTTTTGCAGCCATTATGATATCTGGATAATAAGCACGATTAATAAAATCAGCTACTTCTTGGAATTTAGTCATATATTCAGCCATTCTTGATGGGTTTAAAAGATCCATAACACAAGTCACACCACCTACTGTTAAGCTTTGTGGATGAGGATTTTTAGCACCAAAAATCGCCATAGCTTGAGCTATTGTTCTTTGAATTCTTAAACATTCTAAATAATGTGAAAGCGCAATAAGGTTTTGCTCAGGAGTAAAGCGATAAGTTGCGTGTCCATAATAAGCATTTGCAAATGGTCCAAGATTTCCTTTATCTACAAAGGTTTTTAGCCTTTGCTGTACTTCTAAAAGTTTATCTGCACCTGTTGCATAAGGCATATCGGTGTATTTAAACGCTTCATCACTTGCTTTTTTTACATCAGCACTTAAAGCACTTACAACATCAACAAAATCAAGCCCATGAAGTTGATAAAAATGCACCACATGATCATGCATGTATAAAGCTGCATTCATTAAAGTTCTGGTTAAAACAGCATTTAATGGCGGGGTAATACCTAAAGCATTTTCTACCGCAATAATCCCTGCCCTATAGTGTGAAAAAGTACAAACACCACAAATTCTTTGAGTTAAAAAGCCTGCATCTCTTGGATCACGACCTTTTACAATAGTTTCCAAACCTCTCCATAGGGTTGATCCCGAATATGCTTCTTTAATGACATTATTTTCATCAACCACCACTTCAACTCTTAAGTGTCCTTCTATTCTAGTAAGTGGATCTATAATAATTCTTTTTGACATTCTTAATCCTTATTCTTTTCTAATGAAGCAATTACAGCGTGCGCAGCAACAGCAACACCTGTTACACAAAGCACACCTATACCAATTTTATCTGAAATACTATCAGCACCCAAACCATAAACAGTATCAAATAACCTTCCTGCCATCACTTCTTCAAAAGGCCCCATAGTATCCCAAAAATCTGGTTCAGAACAACCTATACAACCATGTCCAGCTTGGATTGGCCATGAAGTATGTTGATTAAATCTTTCTCTTGAGCAATTATTAAAAGTATAAGGTCCTTTACAACCTACCTTGTAAAGACAATATCCTTTTTTTGCTCCTTCATCACCAAATTGTTGCACAAACTCACCCGCATCAAAGCGTCCTCTTCTTTCACAAAGATCATGAATTCTTAATCCATAAGCCCATTTTGGTCTATTATAAGCATCAAGCGCTGGCAATGTTTGATACAATATATAATGAATCACATTACCTATAATGTTTTTCTCGCTTGGAGGACAACCTGGAACATTAATAACTGTTTTATTTGTAACTTTACTTAAACTCACAGCATTACTTGGATTAGGTCTAGCAGCTTGAATACCACCAAAAGCTGAACAGGTGCCTATAGCAAAAATAGCCAAAGCATTATCACAAGCTTGAACTGCTATTTGCTTACCTGTTTTGCCGTGTGGTCCTATGGTTAAAAAGTTTTCTGTAGCACCTGTTGGTATACCACCTTCTACCATTAAAATATATCTACCTTTATATTTTTCCATAGCAGCTTCAAGATTATGCTCAGCTTGCCAACCTGCTGCACCCATTATAGTTTCATGATATTCTAAAGAAATATGATCAAAAATCAAACTATCAATAGTAGGAGCATCACTTCTTAATAAACTCTCAGAACATCCTGTACATTCAGCCATATGAAGCCAAATCACTGGAAGTCTATCACTAAGCTCAGCAGCTCTTGCAACTACTGGAGTAAAGCTAGCAGGTAGTGCCAAAAATGCAGTCATTGCACTAGCCCATTTCATAAAATCTCTTCTTGAAAAACCTGATTGTTCTAAGGCTTTAGAGATAGAAATCTCATTTTTCAAAAGAGGAAGTTTTTCTAATGCGTCTAAACGGCGATTAAAAATATCTAAATCACTCATTTGTTGTTCCTTAAATATAGAAATATCATTAAAGATTTTAAAACATTTATTGTTAAGAATAGATAAAAAATAATATTTTTTTAAACAAATATACGAAGTATTTACAATTTAATGTTAATAGGATAATTTTACTCTAAAATAAGCAAGTATTGCACTTGCTTATTGTTTAATGATGACAATCTCATCATCTTTAGAATCTATAATAATCTCATCATTTTCATTTAATTCATCAGATAATATCATATCACTTAATTTATCTTCTACCATGTCATATAAAGCTCTTTTTAATGGTCTTGCACCAAAATCAACATCAAAACCAACCTTTGCTATTAACCTAGCAGCATTATCGCTCAAGCTTGCTTTAATACCTCTATTTTCAAGACTTTTTTGCAAGGTATTAAAAAGCAATTTAACTATTTTTTCAGCCTCACTTTCTCCCAAAGGATTAAAAGTAATAATATCATCTAAACGATTTAAAAACTCAGGTCTAAAAAAGCTTCTAAGAGCTTCTTTGATAGCTTTTTTTCTTTCTTCGCCCTTTAACTCCATGATAAAATTTGCACCTATGTTAGAAGTTAAGATAATGATAGTATTAGTAAAATCCACCGTTACGCCTTTACTATCTGTAGCTCTACCATCATCTAAAATTCCCAAAAGTATATTAAATACATCTTTATGGGCTTTTTCTACTTCATCAAACAAAATCACACTATAAGGCTTTCTTCTAACAGCTTCAGTTAACTCCCCGCCTTCTTCATGCCCTATATATCCTGGAGGTGCACCTAAAAGTCTTGATATGCTGTGTTTTTCCATAAATTCACTCATATCAAAACGCACCATAGCTTTTTCATCATCAAATAAAAATTTAGCCAAAGCTTTAGCACTTTCTGTTTTACCTACCCCAGTTGGCCCTAAAAATAAAAAGCTTCCTATAGGCTTAGTTGCTTGATTTAGCCCTGCTTTATTACGTTTAATAGCTCTAGCCAAGGCACTCAAAGCCTCATCTTGCCCTACGACGCTTTCTTGTAAATACTCTTGAATGTGTAAATATTTTTGCTTTTCAGAAGTAAGCATTTTTTGCACGCTAATACCTGTCCATTTGCTTAAAATACCTGCTACTAAATCCTCATCTACTTGATTTTTAAGCAAAACTCCTTCTTGGGTCATTTGTTTCCATTTTTCTTCTAAATTTAATACCTCTTTTTCGCACTCTAAAATTTTGCCATATTCTATTTCAGCAGCTTTTTGGAAATCTCCTTTATTTTTAGCTAAAACAGCTTCATTTTTTAAAGTATCGATTTCTTTTTTCTTTGCACTTATACCATTAAATACTGCTTTTTCATTTTCAAATTTAACATTAAGTTTGATTTGCTCTTCTTTTAAATTTGCTAATTCTTTTTTAATCTCTTCTAATCTTTTTTCATTAGTTTCATTTTCTTCCATTTTTAAAGCTTCATTTTCTACTTCTAAGCTTTCAATTTGTTTTCTAACCTTTCTTAGTGAATTTGGCTCACTTTCTATTTGCATTTTTAATTCTGCTGCGGCCTCATCAATTAAATCAATCGCCTTATCAGGTAAAAATCTATTAGCTATATAACGCTTAGATAGTTTTGCAGCTGCTACCAATGCACTATCATTAATAGTTACATTATGATGAATTTCTAATTTCTCTTTTATACCTCTTAGCATTGCCAAAGCTTCATTCACGCTAGGCTCAGCTACATTTACAGGTTGAAATCTTCTTTGCAAAGCCGCATCTTTTTCAAAATATTTTCTATATTCTTTTAAGGTTGTAGCGCCTATAGTATGAAGCTCACCTCTTGCTAAAGCAGGTTTTAAAATATTTGCTGCATCCATACTTCCTTCATTTGCACCTGCACCTACAATGGTGTGAATTTCATCTATAAATAAAATGATATTTTTGTGTTTTATTACTTCATTTACAACAGCTTTTAATCTATCTTCAAATTCACCTCTGTATTTTGCTCCTGCTATTAAAGCACTCATATCCAAGGCTATGACTTTTTTATTTTGCAATGAAGTAGGAACATCTTTTTTTACTATTCTTTGTGCTAAAGCTTCTACTACAGCAGTTTTTCCTACCCCTGGCTCACCTAATAAAATAGGATTATTTTTAGTTTTTCTAATTAAAATTTGCATTAATCTTTGAATTTCTTCTTCCCTGCCTATGACAGGATCAAGTTCATTGTTTTTAGCTTTCATAGTCAAATCAATACCAAATTTAGACAAAGAATCAAGCGTTTCATCGCTTGTTTTGGTTTCTATTTTAGCTCCAGCTCTAATAAATTCTAATTCTTTTTTAAATTCATTTAAATCTACAAATTTAGATAAAAGTTCTTTAATAACCCCACTCGTACTTTCTGAGACAAGCCACATATCCACAGCCAAATAGCTATCTTTGTTTTCTAAAGCCAAGCCTTTTGCTTTTTCTAGAGAATTAATAAATTCATTTGAAAATTTAATATTATCTTTATTTACATTTGAGCTAGTAGGAAAAGATGAAATTTTACTTTTTACTTCTAGCTCAAATGCCTCTTTAGAAACATTTAATTTATTAAAAACTTGATTTAGCAAACTTGAACTATCAACACTTAAAGCCCATAATAAATGCAAAGGTTTTATTTCACTATTCTTAGAATGAATGGCCAAAGAAATCGCACTTTCTATATTTGAAAGCATAGAATCTGTTAAAAAATCTTGTATATTTGCCATTTTTGCTCCTTTTTTACTTTTATATGAGATGTATTATATAACTTTAGTCTATTATTGTCAAGTTTATTTAGTTATATTTATAAATAATTTTTTATATAAACACACTAATATAATAAAAATATTTACTTTATTTACGATTTTTTAAGCAAAAATAACTAAAATTAGATAATTATTTTATGAATTCATATTTATTTTGGAGTTTTTCCTTTGAAGACAAAAAGAAATCTTATTATCGCAGCTAGCATTTGTAGTTTAGTAACCGCTTCTTTTATTTTTACTAATTTACAAGCTAAAAACCCCGCTCCTAGTGAAGCAGAAAAGAAAATAGAAGCTTTATCTAAACTCACAAGAACCATGTCCATCATAGAACAATACTATGTTGATGATGTTAATTATACAGATTTGGTTGATAAATCCATAGCAGGCTTACTAACAAATTTAGATGCTCATTCTTCTTTCTTAGATGAAAAAGGTTATAAAGAACTTAAAGAGCAAACTAATGGAGAATTTGGTGGACTTGGCTTTACTATTACGCAAAAAGATGGAGCAATTAGCGTTGTAGCTCCTATAGAAGGAAGTCCAGCAGATAAAGCAGGCATTAAAACTGATGATATTATCTTAAGAATTAATAACGAATCAACCTTAGGTATGACTTTAAATGAAGCTGTTTCTAAAATGCGCGGAGAACCTAAGACAAAGGTTACTCTAACTATCTATAGAAAAGGCGATGCAAAACCATTTGATGTCAATTTAAAAAGAGATATTATAAAAGTAGATAGCGTTTATACAAAATTAATCGAAAATGAAAATTTACTTTATTTAAGAGTGACTAATTTTGATAAAAATGTCGTAGATGAAGCTAGTAAAGCTATCAAAAAACATTCTAATGTAAAAGGAATTATACTAGATCTTAGAACCAACCCGGGTGGTATTTTAAATCAAGCCGTAGGCTTAGTAAATCTTTTTGTAGATAAAGGAGTAATTGTCTCACAAAAAGGAAAAATAGAAAATGAGAATGTAGAATTTAAAGCAAATCCTAGTAAAAAAATCACCAACGCACCTTTAGTAGTGCTTGTAAATGGTGGTAGCGCTAGTGCAAGTGAGATTGTAAGTGGAGCTTTACAAGATTTCAAACGCGCTATTATCATAGGCGAAAAAACCTTTGGAAAAGGCAGCGTACAGCTTATATTGCCAATGGATGAAAAAGGTAAAGAAGGCTTAAGACTTACTATAGCAAAATATTATTTACCAAGTGGTAGAACCATACAAGCTGTCGGGGTTAGTCCTGATATAGAAGTATTCCCAGGAAAAGTAAGTAAAGAAGAAAATCATGGCTTTGAAATCAAAGAAAGCGATCTAAAAAAACACTTGCAAGCTGAACTTGATAAAATCGGACATCAAGAAAAGAAAAAAGATAATAAAGAAGATAAAAATATCATCACTAAAGAGCAAATTGATAATGATATACAATTAAAAACTGCAATAGATGCAATCAAAATTTTAAACATCACAAAAGGAGAGTAAAATGGCAACAAAACTAGATCTTTTATACGAGGGAAAAGGTAAAAAAATGTTTAAGACTGATGATGAGAATTTACTCATCACGGAATTTAAAGATGATTTAACTGCTTTTAATGCAGAAAAAAGAGGTAATGAAGCGGGAAAAGGTGCGTTAAATTGTAAAATTAGTACTGAAATTTTTCATCTTTTAGAAAAAGAAGGTATTAAAACACATCTAGTAGAAACTATCAGCGATAAAGAACAAATTGTTAAAAAATGCAATATTATACCTATTGAAGTTATTACTAGAAATGTAGCTACAGGATCTTTAACAAAAAGATTAGGCATTAAAGAAGGTACGATTTTACCTTTTGCTGTAGTTGAGTTTTGTTATAAAAATGATGATTTAGGTGATCCTATTATCAATGATGAGCATTGTTTGATTTTAAATTTAGTAAAAAGTGAAAAAGATTTAGAATTAATAAAAAACATTGCAAGACAAATCAATTCTATCTTGGTTAAATTCTTTGAATCTAAAGGTTTAAGATTGATTGATTTTAAATTAGAATTTGGTATTGATGGTGAAGGAAATATGATACTAGCTGATGAAATTAGCCCTGATAGTTGTAGATTTTGGGATAGCAAAACTAATGAAAAATTAGATAAAGACCGCTTCAGACAAGACCTAGGTAATGTAAAAATGGCCTATGAAGAAGTATTAAAAAGAATTTTAAGTTAGGAAAAATAATGAAAGTAACTGTAAATATCACACTAAAAAATGGGGTTTTAGATCCTCAAGGCAAAGCCATAGAAAAGGCTTTGCATTCTTTAGATTTTAATAACATATCAAATGTTAAAACCTCAAAACAAATTAGTTTTGATATAGCTTGTAATAATAAAGAAGAAGCTTTAAAACATGTTGATTTAATGTGTAAAGAATTGCTTGCAAATACTGTGATAGAAGATTATGAGATAATATTATGAAAGTAGCTATTATTCGTTTTCCCGGAACTAATTGCGAGTTTGATACAGCTTATGCTTTTGAAAAACTAGGTGTAAAAACTGAAATCATTTGGCATGAAAGACAAGATTTTAGCGCAGATTTAATTGTTTTACCAGGTGGATTTTCTTATGGAGATTATTTAAGATGTGCAGCCATTGCAAAACTTGCTCCTGCTATGAAAACACTTAAAGAACATGTACAAAAAGGTGGATATGTCCTAGGTATTTGCAATGGTTTTCAAATTTTATTAGAACTTGGTCTTTTAAAGGGAGCTATGAAACATAATAATAGCTTAAGTTTTATTTCTAAAATGCAAGCATTGCAAGTAGTATCAAACAATAATGCTTTTTTGAAAAATTTCCAAAAAAATGACATTATAGAATTGCCTATTGCTCACGGAGAAGGAAATTATTTTAATAGCGAAGATGGTATTAAAATGCTAGAAGATAAAGATATGATTTTATTAAGATATATCAATAATCCAAATGGCTCCTTAAACGATATAGCTGGAATTTGTGATGAGAATAAAAAAGTTTTTGGACTTATGCCACACCCTGAAAGAATGTGTGATGATATACTTGGCTCAAAAGTAGGACTTAAAATGTTTGAAGGATTTTTAAATTGCTAAAAACCTTCAAAGTTTTTTGTGTTTTTTTACTAGCGTTTAATTTATATGCTCAAGAAAATAGCGTTTTTGAAGATTATAACACCCTAGAAAAAAATTACAATCAATTAGACGATCAAGCTAAGCAAATTTATCAAACTATCGCTCCAAGTGATGAGAGTAATTATGAAAGTAAAATCAATGATGAAAATTTTATTCCTCAAGGTTCTTTAGTATTAAACGCAAAAGAATACACTGATGAAGCTTACATAGATGAAGCTTTTGCTATAGATCTTGAGGTTATCACCACAACTAATGTAAGTTTTGATTTAAATGTGAGTTTTGAAAAAAATGACGATATGCTTTGGATTAATCCTAATCCTATTTGGGAGCAAAAGGCTAATTCATATCACACAAAATTATGGTTTGAAGCAAAAAGTTTAAATGCTAATTTAAATAAAATCATCGTTTCTTTAAGCAGAAATGATCATATTTTTCAAAGCTCATCACTAATTATAAAACCTATTAGACTTAAAAAAATCGACGCTCCTTCTAACAAATACTCACACATAGTTGCAAGTAATTTAGAAGTAAAACAAGTAAAAGCAAGCCATTTTGACAATGATAATATGATTTTATTTATAGAACTTGCAGGAGAAAACACAAACCTAGCAAGTTTTAATATAAAAGATATTCAAAAACAAGGCGTAGAGGCTATTAAAGGCGATTTTGAAAAACAAAGCGGGTTTTATTATGCTATTTTAGATAAAAGCAAAACACGCTTTGATTTTTCTTATTTTAATTTAAATTCTAAAGAATTAAAAGATTTTTCTTTAAAAATAGAACTTAAAGAAGATAGCATAAGCACACAAAGTGATTTAAATCCAAAAACTAATGACTTTAATTTTTACAAACAAGTATTTTTGTGGAGCTTGTGTGGTATTTTTGCTTTATGGTTTGTATTTAAGAAAAGCTATGTAGCTTTAGGCTTAGCAATTTTGGCTCTAATAGCAAGTTTTTTAGCCCAAAATAACATATACAAAGCCATATTAAAGGCTGAAAGCAAAGTGCAAATTTTACCAACTCTTAACTCAACTCATTTTTATTCTGGAAAATATAACCAAGAAGTAGAAGTGTTAGATTCAAGAGATGAATATAAAAAAATTTTATTTAATAATGGAAAAATAGGCTGGGTAAAAAGTGAAGATTTATCAAAGATTTAAAGCTTTAGTATTTTGGATTGAATTTATTTTTTCTATTATATTTTTATGCATTGCCTTTTTATTATTACAATCACAAGAAAAAATTTGGAAAATCAGAAAAGCATGGTCAAAATTGCAAAAATATGTAATAAATTATAAAATCCAAACTCAAGGTTCTATACACCCTCAAGCTAATTTACTTTTAATCAATCACCAAAGCTTGTTAGACATAGTTGTTTTGGAAGATCTATGTCCAAAAAATATATCTTGGATAGCAAAAAAAGAACTTGGTGAACTCCCCGTTTTTAAAACTTTGATTAAAAAACCTAAAATTATTTGTATAGATAGAAGTCCAAAAGGTCTAGTAAAACTTTTAAAAGAAGCCAAAGAAAGACTAAAAGAAGATAGAATTTTGGCTATTTTTCCAGAAGGTACAAGATCTAAAACACAAAAACTTTTAAAATTTAAAGTTGGAGCTAAAATTTTAAGTGAAAAACTTAATCTAAAAGTCCAACCTGTGGTAATTGTTGATTCAGCTAAAATTTTAGACACGCAAAACTTTAGCGCAAAGAGTGGCGTTTTAAAAGTAGTATTTCTTGATCTTGTTGATATAAGTAAAGATGATTGGCTTGAGCAAACTAGAGAAAAAATGCAAACAATCTTAGATAATGAAAGGTCAAAAGCTTGATTAGCACAATTTTGGCTGTAGGTTTTGGTGGCTTTTTAGGGGCTATATCTAGAATGCTTACTAGTAGCTTTTTTAATAAAATCATTCCACATGATTTCCCCTATGGTACTTTACTTGTTAATATCATAGGATCTTTTTTAATGGGCTTGTTTTTTTCTTATGCAAACTCTAAAGGTGTGCATATTTTTACTAAAAGTTTAATTAGCACAGGTTTTTTAAGTGCTTTTACGACTTTTTCAACTTTTTCTTATGAAAATTTGCTATTTTTGCAAAGTGGTGATTATTTTCACTTTTTTCTAAATATTATTTTAAATGTTATCCTTTGTCTTTTGGCAGTATGGATTGGTTTTTTAATTTTTAAATAAAGGAGATATAAATGCAATTTCAAACTGAAGTTAATCAACTTTTACAACTTATGATTCATTCTTTGTATTCAAACAAAGAAATTTTTTTAAGAGAGCTTATTTCTAACGCAAGCGACGCACTTGATAAACTTAGTTATCTAAGCGTGAGTGATGATGCTTATAAAAATTTAAAATTTGAACCAAAAATTCAAATCAACTTCAATCAAGAAGCAAAAACCCTAACCATAAGTGATAATGGTATAGGTATGAATAAAGAAGATTTGATCAATCATCTTGGAACCATTGCTAAAAGTGGTACAAAAAGCTTTTTAGAAAACTTAAGTGGTGATGCTAAAAAAGACTCACAACTTATAGGACAATTTGGTGTAGGCTTTTACTCTGCTTTTATGGTGGCTTCTAAAATAGAGGTTTTAAGCAAAAAGGCATTAGATGATAAAGCTTATCTTTGGACTTCTGATGCTAGTGGTTATGAAATAGAAGATGCAAATAAAGATGAGCAAGGCACTTGCATAACCTTACATTTAAAAGATGAAGAATTTTTAAACTCATACCGCATTGAAAGTATAGTAGAAAAATACTCAAACCACATACAATTTCCTATTTTTATGGAAAAAGAAGAATATTTGCCACTAGAAGAAGGTGAAAAAGAACCTAAAAAAGAATTAAAAAACACTCAAATTAACACAGCAAGTGCTTTATGGAGACAAAATAAAGCAAGCTTAAAAGCTGAAGATTATGAAAGATTTTATGAACAAAATTTCCATGATTCAAACAAACCTATGCTTTATATCCACACAAAAGCTGAAGGTTCTATAGAGTATAATTCTTTATTCTTTATACCAGCACAAGCTCCATTTGATTTATATAGAGTAGATTATAAAAGTGGTTTAAAACTTTATGTTAAAAGAGTTTTTATAAGCGATGATGATAAAGAATTATTACCAACTTATTTAAGATTTGTGCGCGGGATTATTGATGTAGAAGATTTACCGCTTAATGTAAGTCGTGAAATTTTACAGGAAAATAAAATTTTAAAAAGCGTTCAAGAAGCAAGTGTTAAAAAAATCTTAGCTGAACTTAAAAAATTCAAAGAAAAAGATAAAGAAAACTATCTTAAATTCCATGAGAATTTTGGAAAAGTTTTAAAAGAAGGTTTATACGGTTTTGGCGAAAATAAAGACGCTATAGCTAGGCTTTTATACTTTAAAAACTCAAATAAAGAAGAATTAATTGATCTTGAAGAGTATAAACAAAACTTAGCTGAAGGACAAAATGAAATTTTTTATATTAGTGGAAAAAATGAAAAACTTTTAAGAAATTCTCCTCTTCTTGAAAGTTATAAACAAAAAAATATCAATGTTTTATTGCTTGATGAGGAAATTGACACCATAGTTATGCCTATGATGAATGAATTTGAAGGTTTAAAATTTAGTGCTATTAACCATCTAGCTAGTGAAGAAACTAGCGAAGAACAAAAGGCTGAATTTGCAAGCTTGCTCATTAAAATAAAAGAAGTTTTAAAAGATGAAGTTGAAGAGGTAAAACTTAGCCAAAGACTTTCAAATAGTCCAAGTTGTATTGTTTATGATCAAAATAAACCTGATTTTGCTATGCAACAAATTCTTAAACAAATGGGGCAAGAACAGCAAGTTAAACCTATACTTGAAATCAATCCTAATCATGAAATTTTAAAAGCCTTAAAAGAAAATGATACCTTAGCTAATGAAATGGCACATATTCTTTTAAATATGGCTAAACTTAGTGAAGGTATGGGTATAGATAACCCTAGCGAATTTAACAATGCCTTAAGCAAAATCGTTTCTAAGGCTTTAGAAAAATGAAAAATATAGCTATTTCTAAAGATATTTTGCACGAATTTTGCATTGTAGATGTAAGAACTCCTGGCGAATGGAAAAGCGGGGTTATAAAAGAAGCTATACTCATCGCACTTTGCGATGATAATGGCTTTATGAATGAAAATTTCATCCAAGAATTTAAAGAAAAAGTAGATTATCAAAATAAAAACATAGCCTTTGTATGTGCTACAGGCTCAAGAAGCAAACATACTGCTATGATGATAGAAGATGCTCTAGGTATAGAATGTACTAATCTAGATGGTGGCATGGTAGCGCTTTTATCACAAGGTTATGAAGCTACAAAAAAAGAAGGTTGATTATGAAAAAAATATTTTTATCTTTAGCACTTTGTGCTAGTTTTGTTTTAGCAGAAGTGAAAAATATCGATATTAATGCGGATATTTTGGAAAATTATCAAGTAATTGATGTTAGAAAACCTAGCGAATGGGCACAAACTGGTACTATAAAAAATGCCATTAAAATTAGCTTTTACAATGAAGATGGCAGTGTAAATAAAAATTTCGTTGAGGAAATTAAAAAGATTTCAAGTAACAAACCTATCGCTATAGTTTGTAGAAGTGGCTCAAGAAGTGCTAAAGCTTCTGCTTTACTAGATCAAAATGGCATAGAAGTTACTAATTTAAAAGGCGGTATGAACGCACTTTTATCACAAGGATACGTAACCTCAAAGTAAGTCTAGTTAGACTTACTTTTTCTTTGGCCTAAATACAGAAATTAC
This sequence comes from Campylobacter sp. CNRCH_2014_0184h, assembly GCF_025772985.1. NCBI lineage: Bacteria > Pseudomonadati > Campylobacterota > Epsilonproteobacteria > Campylobacterales > Campylobacteraceae > Campylobacter > Campylobacter sp. CNRCH_2014_0184h. The sequence continues at coordinate 368,393 of NZ_JAKMTB010000001.1, forward strand.
CTCTTCATTGTTTTCAATATAAGCTCCACCTATCAAATCCACACAATAAGGAATAGCAGGAAATATAGGCTCAATGCATTCTCTTATAGCTTTTGGATTACCCGGTAAGTTGATAATCAATGATTTTCCTTTTATACCCGCGCTTTGTCTTGAAAGTATAGCTGTTGGTACATATTCTAAGCTTTTTGCACGCATTAACTCCCCAAAACCTGGTAGCATTTTATCACACACTGCTTGTGTTGCTTCTGGTGTCACATCACGCAAAGCAGGCCCCGTACCCCCTGTAGTAAAAATCAAATCACATTTTACTTCATCAGCCAAATAAGCTAATTTTTCTATAATTAAATCATACTCATCAGGAATTAGCTCATAATAAAAACTTTTTTCACTTTTTATATAAGAATCTAAAATTTTTTCTATCTCTACTCCAGATTTATCTTCATAAATTCCACTGCTTGCCCTATCTGAAAGTACTAAAATTCCTATTTTTACCATTTTTACTCCATTATGATTTTTTCTACATCTTGTTTTTCTATTTTTTCATTTTCTAAAAGAATGCTAGCTAATCTCACAACTTTTTCCTTCATTAATTCTAAAAATTCTTTCACTTCTTGCTTTTGCTCTTGCAATAAACCCTCATTTGCCATAGCAAAAGTTTCCATGAAAGTAAGCAATTCTTTAACCTTTAAAAGATCACTTTGTGCATTAGTATAGCTTTCATTAAAAATAAGCTCCATAGCAACTGAGCCTGCTAGAAAAACTTTTATTTTATTTAATAATTCTGATTTTGATTTGATGGTATTTTCATACTCTTTAAATCTATCTTCAATTAAGGTAATTTTTTCAAATTTAACATCAAAATAAAAAGCACACAAAGCTTTAGCTGCTTGGTATGTGGCTTGAATTTTTCTTTCCTTATCACTTAGAGAGAAAATCTTTTTTTTACCCATTAAAACTTTATTAAGCACTGCAAAAAAATCATTTTCTTCTATTAAATCTGATTTTCTTCTTATAGCATTAATAGCCGCTTCATTAACTAAAGTCTCTAAAGCTGCTCCACTAAAACCCACACTAGCTTTTGCAATTTTTTCTAAATCTACACTAGATTTTTTCTCTTTCATATAATTTTGTAAAATATGCATTCTATCTTTAAAATCAGGTAAAGATATAAAAATTCTTCTATCAAAACGACCTGACCTTAATAACGCATTATCCATAAGATCGATTTTATTTGTAGCGGCCATCACTATAACACCACTATTATCTTCAAATCCATCCATTTGAGTTAAAAGTTGATTTAGGGTATTATCTCTTTCTACATTAGAAAAATCCCCCCTACTTTTACCAACTGCGTCAATTTCATCTATAAAAATGATACTTGGAGCTTTTGATTTAGCTTTTAAAAAAAGCTCTCTTACTCTTTTTGCGCCCATACCTACATAAATTTCTACAAAACTAGCCCCACTTTGATAAAAAAATGGCACCCCAGCCTCACCCGCTACTGCTTTTGCTATCAAGGTTTTACCTACTCCAGGAGGGCCTACTAGTAAAACCCCTTTTGGCATTTTTACGCCAAAATCTTTATATTTTTGAGGATTTTTTAAAAAATCAACGATTTCTAAAAGCTCTACCTTAGCCTCATCAACCCCTGCTACATCTTTAAATTTAACTTCACTTACTACATCTTGTATGGTGTTATTTTGTTCATTTTTTTCTAAAATATTTTTTTCTAAAGAAAGTAAATTTTGTCTATCTTTATTTTTTTTATTAAGAAAGAGTAAAAAACTTATAAGAAAAACAAGCAAAATAAATATGAAAAAAAACTCACTTAAATTATAATCTTTAGCATATTCTAAAGGAATTTTTTGCCACAAAGCATTTAAATCCACTACATCTTTAGCAATTAAAAAATTTCCTTCTTTGCTTTTTAATAATATTTCATTATTTTCTACTATGGCTTTTTGGATTAAATTTTGCTCTAAAAGCTCTTCATAAGCAGACTTGCTAATATAATCAGGTTGATTTTTTATAAACGCAACTATTACAAAAATACAAAGCAATAAAAATGAAGCTAAGATAATCTTTTTATTTTTCATCCCCTAACCTTACATAATTACAATCTTCTTTGCATTCATATTTTTCAATATTTATCCATTGTTTAGCAATATCTTCTTTGCTTGTAATTTTGATTTTATTAAAAAATTGATCATAGCCTTCATAAAAACCATCTTTTTTACTCTCAACTAAAATTTCTAAAGTATCTTTTTGATTTTTTCTAAACTCATAATTATTTTGCGCGACTATATCTTTTAAAATATTTAATCTTTCTTTGGCTATTTCACCATTAATTCGTTCACTCATAGAAGCAGAATGCGTTCCATCACGCGGTGAGAAAATAAAAGCATGAATATGCGTAAGTTTAAATTGCTTGAAATTTTCTAAAGCTTCTTGCCATATTAATTCACTTTCTCCAGGGTGCGCTACAATAAAGTCTGTTCCTAAAGCAAAACCTTTTTGACTTAACTCATTAAACAGCGCTAAATCATTTTGCGTATGCGATCTTCTACGCATTATGCGTAGCATTTTTTCATGGGTATGTTGTAGGGCAATATGCAAATGCTTTTCAAGCCAAGGCTCATCTAAAATTTCTTTAAAACTCTCATCAATTTGAGCAGGCTCCAAACTCCCAAGTCTTACTCTTTTTATGCCACGAACCTTACCTATTTCTTGTAATAATTTTCCAAGTGTAGTTTTATCTTTTAAACCATAACTTCCTATATTCGTACCCGTTAAAACCACTTCACTATAGCCATTTTGCGCAAGAAGTTTGATTTGCTTTATTATTTCCTCACTCGGCATACTTCTTGATTTACCCCTAACACTTGGGATTATGCAATAGCTACAAGCAAAGTCACATCCTTCTTGAATTTTTACAAAAGCTTTAGTGTGATTTTCATAATTACTTACGATTTTTGTATCAATAAAGCGTAAATTTCCAAGCTCATAAAAGGCTTTATCTTGCGAGATTAGCTCATTGATTTTATCTTTATTAGAAGCCCCTAAAACTCCAAAAATTTCTTTTTTATCAAAAAAATCCTTTCCCTTGCTTACAGCACCACAGCCTGTAAGTATAACCTTAACTCCATTTTTCTTTACACTATTAATATAGCTTCTAAGCCCGCTATCAGCACCATTTGTAACAGTACAAGAATTTATCACTATCACATCAGCTTCTTGCTCATTTTGTGTAACAATATGATCTTTAATATAAGTTTTTAATAATTGCGTATCATAAATATTAGTTCTACAACCAAAAGTTTTAAAATATACCTTTTTTTTCAAATATCTTCCTTATTTTCTATAAATTCATGTTTTGCCATATATAAATTTTGCGATGGATAAGCTATTTTTATATCATCATGCTTATTAAATTCATTAATGATTTCTTTGCTTATATTACTTCTTAAAATCAAAGCCGCATAAGAATTTGTCATATACCAAGCAGAAATTCTCATGCCATAACCTTCTAAAAATGTAAAAAACCTAGGCTCTACTTTAGGATTTCTAATGCTGTATTCATTTCTTAATTTACTCATAGATTCTTTTGCAATTTTTGTATAACCTTTAGAAGCTTTTATAACGATTTCTTCCACTATTTCTAAGGCCTTTTGATGATTTGAATCAAAAGTCAAAGTAATATCAAGTCCATCCCAAACTGTTTTCATACCATGATGGGTATAATTTGATATAAGATTGGTAAATATAAAATTATTTGGTATGAAAATTATCCTACCACTTCTTCTATTATCTGTATAAGTTAGCAAAGAAATATCTTCATATAAGGTTATTCTTAAAAACGAAATATCAATTATATCACCGATATAATGTGTATTGTTTTGAAAAACTCTAACCCTATCACCCACTCTAAAACTTCCACCAAAAACTATCACACACCAACCAAGCATAGACATAAACATATCTTTCATAGCAATAGCCAAACCAGCAGAAGCAAAACCAAGCACAGTTACTAAGTAACTGATATTTTCAATATATCCAAAAAGTAAAATCAAAATAATCACATTGATATTAATAAAATTAATGATTTTATTTGCTGTATAAAAGCGATCATTATCGCCTATATATTTTCTAGCTATAAATTTGAGTAAAAACGCTATGGCTACAACGATAATAATAGCCAAAACTATATTAAAAGCTCTTACACCTTGAATTTTAATAGAAGCTGTTGTTTTTTCAATTTCTTCTTGAATTTTTTTCTCATACACAGAATAAGAAATTTCTCCAAAACGCAAGGTTTGTGAAAAATCTCTTACCATTTGATTGGATATTTTTAAATATTCATCATGTTCTTTACTAGGGGCTAATTTAGCTATCTCAGCCACTAAAACATTTTCTTTTATAAGCTCATCTAAAGTTTGCTTAAAACTATTTAAGAGATTAACATATTCTTCTTTATCACGTCTTAGTTTTTTTATGTGTGAGTATGCTGAAATGATGGCTAAAGGATTAGTTAGTTTATCTATTTTATCAACTTCTTCAGGCGCTAAAACCATCTTGGAAAAATTTGCACTTTTATACTCACTTAAAAGCTCTAATCTTTCTTTTAAGATTAAAATTTGCCTTTCTATAATGCTTTTATTGCGCTCATTAGCCTTTAAGCTTTCTTTTTCTAAAGCTAAAATTTCATTTTGAGTTTTTCTGTAAATATTAAAATTATTATATTTAATCACCCAAGTATTATATGTTAAATTATTATGCAATTCATTGAGTTTTTGCTCTAAATGTTCTATATCATCTTGCGCTAAAAGCATCAAAAAAGGTAAAAATAAAAGTAAAAAAATCTTTTTCATGCAAACACCTCTAAAGTGCGTAAAATATCTTCTTTGTTTATATCATTTTTTATACAAGCTTTTCCCAAACCACAAGCTAAAATAAAATTAATCTTTTGAAAATGTGTCTTTTTATCTAAGAAAAAGGCATTGTAAAACTCTTGTATATTTGAAATTTTATAAGATATAGGTAATTTAAATTTCACAAGTAAATTTTGCACTCTTTGGCATTCTCTCTCACTTAATAATCCTAAATTTAATGCTAAAACATTTGCCATATTCATACCTATAGCCACAGCTTCACCATGTAAGTATTTTTTATATCCTGTTTGATTTTCTATAACATGAGCAAAAGTGTGTCCATAGTTTAAAAGCATTCTTAAACCGCTTTCTTTTTCATCTTGTGAAACCACACTAGCTTTAAGCTCTATGCTTTTTTTGATGATTTGAGCCAAGGTAATATCATCTAATTTAGCATTTAAAAATTTACCCTCGTTCAAATTTTCTAAAAAAGATAAAATTTCCTTATCAAAAACCACAGCCATTTTGATAAATTCAGCCATGCCCGCAGCTAGTTCTCTTGAAGGCAACGTTTTTAAAAACTTACTCTCACAATAAACTGCTTTTGGCTGATAAAAAGTACCTATTAAGTTTTTGCCAAATTTATTATTCACTCCAGTTTTACCACCCACACTTGCATCCACACAAGCTAGTAAGGTTGTGGGAATATTGATAAATTCTATCCCTCTTTGATATATACTTGCTACAAAACCACCCATATCAGAGATAACCCCACCACCAAAGCTTATAAGTAAGCTTTTTCTATCTAGCTTATAAGCACACATTTGATCTAAGATATATTCTATAGTTTGTAAATTTTTATACTCTTCACCATCTTTAATTTTTATGATAAAAAGTTCTTTAGCTTGAATTTTTTCCAAAAGCGTATCTAAATGCAGCTTTGCTACTAATTCATTAGTTAAAATCACTACTTTAGTATCAAAATTTAACTTTTCTAGCTCATTTATATAGACATTATAACTTGTATTATTTTCTAAATTTACCTTAACTTGCATTGTTTTCTCACAGCGATGGTATAAATAATTGATAATTTTTACTCATCTTATAATATATCGTATTTAAATCTGTTTTTAAAATTTTATTGAAATTACTTCCTAAAATTTTTTCATTAAATGGCACAAAGTGCAATACATTTTGTTTGTAAGAAAATTTATTGATAGGGTTATGTTCTTTTTCCTCTATTAAAAGTAATTTTTCATCATGGAGTTTTGAAAGGCTTTCAAAATATTGATGGTACTCAAAAATTTCAGCTTTATTTAGTTTTAAATCATAATAATACAAAGCAAGCCCTAGTTGGATTTGCTTATTTAAATCAAGCATAATAGAAGCAATACCTTCCACATCTTCAAAATTTGAGCTTAAAACCACCGATGATTTTAAGTCAGCAAAATCCCCTTTACCTGCTTTTAACACAGGAATTTTTAAAGTAAAAAGAAAACTTTTTTCTTTCTCAAAAAGATAATCTTCCACTACAAGTAAACCTATGCTAGTATTTTCCACAAAAGGCTTAATATTTTTTACATTTGTACTTTCATAGTCAAATATCACTTCAGAGCTATTTTTATGCAAGGCTTTAAGTTTATAATACATAGGAGTTAAAGTAGGATTAATCACTTTAAAATAAAGCTTTTTACTATTAATCCTTACATGTAAAAGTAAACTTGCAAAAATAAGCTTTTCTATAGCAAACTCACTCATTTTTTTCATATCTATAATACAAAGTATATTATCACCAAAAGGCGATGGAAAGCGTCCTAAGCTTGTTTTAACATTAGTAAAAACACTTTGTAAAACTTTAGGATCACCTACGATTAAAATACTATCATTTGGCATTAAAATAAGCCCAGGTCTTGCTAGGATAAATTCATTATTTCTATAAACCATTACAATTTTAAAGCGTTTTTGGCTAATAGAACTTATATGTCTATAAGCAAAGCTTGATCCTGCAGGAATTTTTACCTCCATTATCTCACCTTGTCCAAGCCCTATAAATTGTGCCATAGAAGGCATATTATCTAAACAACCTGTTAATCTCGTGCTTAAAGTATCATAAATATTAATCACTTCGCAAAAATTATCATCAATTTGACTATTCCACAAATCCATGATAACTATGTTTAATCTTGGGTGTAATTTTCTTAAATTTTTATAGCAAGCTAACATATCTGCTTCTTCTTGCATATAGATGATAGCTTGATGGAATTCTTCCTTTAATAAATTTTCTAGTTTAACCAAACTTGTAGGATCAAATTTATAAAAAGATATTTGTTCATTTTCTAAATTCAAATCCACACTTTCATCATTATAATAAACAACACTCAAAGATTCTTTAAAAGTTTTATTGCTATGAATTTTCCTTAAAAAATCTTTAGCAAAAATCCCATCAGCTAGTAATAAAATTTTATTCATTTACACCTCTAAAATATAAAATATAATTATAGCAAAGTTATAGTTTATATTTTAAAGTTTTTATTTTT